>JAJWOH010000147.1:0-6996 GCA_021635485.1 Segatella copri
GTGCCTCTATGACCATAGTGAAGAACCTCAGGCTCTTCATGGAACTGGCAACCTACGCCATGACCGCAAAGATCACGAACCACACCATAACCATACTTCTTGCAATGCTTCTCGATAGCATGACCGATATCACCTACAAACGAATAAGGCTTGGCAACCTCCATACCGATTTCCAGACATTCCTTGGCTACGCGAACCAGCTGCTCCTTCTCAGGAGTAGTCTTGCCGCCAACGATGAACATACGGCTGGCGTCAGCATAGTAGCCATCAACGATGGTTGTCATGTCAACATTGATGATGTCGCCCTCTTCGAGCACATCCTCTTCCTTAGGAATACCATGACAAACCACTTCGTTGATAGAGGTACAAACGCTCTTAGGATAGCCTTCGTAATTGAGACACGCAGGAATGGCATTATGATCCTTGCAATACTGCATGCAGAGATCATCAATCTCCTGGGTGTTGATTCCCGGACGGATCATCTCGGCTACCGCATCGAGACAACCGGTATTTACGACACCACTCTTGCGGATGCCTTCTATCTGTTCTGGAGTTTTAATCAAGTCACGGGTAGGAACAAGTTTACCCTTGTTTTCCCAAAACATCACCTGCTTGTCGAGCTCTGTAAGAGGCTGACCTGGCAAGCAATGCCATCTTTTCTTCTTAATCATTGTATTATGTATTTAATATTTGCGACTGCAAAAGTACATTTTTTATTGCAGAGCACAAAATAAAATGGCAATTATTTGCATTTTTGCGCAAATAATCACCACAAACAATTACTTCAAATGCTCGTAAATCTTATCGCACCAGTCTTCGCCATTCTGCGGACAATAAGTAAACAGGCCCAACTCTGAGGCTGAGCAGCAGTTGCGGGGACCGTCATCAATAAACAGGCATTCTTCAGGCAGAATGTGTTCCTGAGAAAGGACATAACGGAAGAAATTCTCATCCGGCTTCATATACTTTACTTCATAAGACCGATACATCGCATCGAAATAATCGCCGATAGGATGACCGTCGCCAGAGAACGCCTCGCTGTCTACCCAAGCTGAAACATAAGGGTTGGTGTTGCTGAGCAAGACCACACGGTAGCCCTGCTTCTTCAGATTGCGGAGAGTAACCAGATTGCGTTCTGGAATTTCCTTCATGTAGCCCAGCCAGCAATGCTGCAGTTCCTCGAAGGTTACCTCGCGGCCAATCTTCTTGCTCACTTCCCGACGGTATTCCTCCTCGGAAATCTTGCCCTCTTCCAGCTGACCGTTCAAGCCAACCTGTTTATAAGGGTCCATCTTCTCCGCAAACTCCTTCATACCCAACTCGATGAAACGTTTGCCTGCCTCATTCTCGTCGAGGGTGATGATGACACCACCCATATCAAAAATCACAGTTTTAATCATATAAGTATCCTAAAAACGTTGTATTCTTTATCTTGTCAGAACAGCTCCAGTTTGTTCTTTCTTGCCTCTGAGAGCGAGGCTATCTTAGCCTGCTCTTCGTGATAGTTCTGGCGAAGTTTCTCGTAGCGTTCCTTCAGTTCCGCCTCAAACTTAGGGCATTCAGCCTCGTTGAGGAAGCGGGCACAGATTCCGGCATTGAGCGATGCGTCCTTCACCCAGATGACCGGTCCGTCATATTCAGGCGCAATCTTCAGAGCCACATGCAGTTCGCTCGTCGTTGCCCCACCTACCATGATAGGAATGCGCAAACCAGCTTTCTGCATTTCTCGGGCCACATGAACCATTTCTTCAAGCGAAGGGGTGATAAGTCCGCTCAAACCGATTGCATCTACCTTTTCATCGATAGCTTTCTGTACAATCTGTTCGGCTGGAACCATCACACCTAAGTCGATGATTTCGTAGTTGTTACATGACATGACCACGCAGACGATGTTCTTTCCGATATCATGAACATCGCCCTTCACGGTTGCCATCAGAATCTTGCCGGCAGTGGTTGCTCCACCCTGCTTTTCTGCCTCGATATGAGGCTGAAGGATAGAAACAGCCGATTTCATCGTGCGAGCCGTCTTTACAACCTGCGGCAGGAACATTTCGCCTTTTCCGAACAGTTCGCCCACCAGATTCATGCCGTCCATCAGAGGCCCCTCGATTACGTTTACGGCATGAGGATATTTGGCAAGTGCTTCATCAATATCCTGCTGCAGGAAATCGGTGATACCCTTGCGCAGCGCATACTTCAAACGCTCTTCCACACTCTCCTTTCGCCATTCCGGCGCAGCAGGTTTCTTGGGAGCTACACCTCCTGCCTTGGCTGCAGCCTTGGCAGCATCAGCCTGGGCTTTAATCTCTGCCGCAAGCTCGATGAGTTCGTCTGCAGCACCTTTTCTTCTATTCAGCACGACATCCTCGATGAGTTGAAGCTGCTCTTTAGGTATTTTATCGTAATCCATTCTGGCTTTGGCATTTACAATACCGAAGTCCATGCCTACCTGCTGGGCATGATGTAAGAAAACACAATGGATAGCCTCACGGATATAAGTATTGCCACGGAATGAGAACGAGAGGTTGCTGACACCTCCGCTGACATGTGCGCCAGGCAGATTCTGATGAATCCACTCCGTTGCACGGATGAACTCAACGGCATAATTGTCGTGCTCCTCCATACCGGTAGCAATGGCAAGTACGTTCGGGTCGAAGATGATATCGAGCGGATTCATGCCCAACTTGTCTACCAGAAGATGATAAGCACGTTCTGCTATCTCGATACGGCGCTCGAAAGTGGTTGCCTGACCTACCTCATCAAAACACATCACAACGACTGCTGCACCATAGCGCAACACATCGCGGGCATGAGAAAGGAATACCTCCTCGCCCTCCTTCAAACTGATGGAATTGACAATACACTTGCCCTGGCAGCACTTTAAGCCAGCCACGATGACATCCCATTTGGAAGAGTCGATCATTACCGGAACCTTCGCAATGTCAGGTTCGGCTGCAATCATATTCAGGAAGTTAACCATCTCGGCTTTCGCATCGAGCAAACCATCGTCCATGTTCACGTCGACGACAGCCGCTCCATCAGCCACTTGCTTGCGTGCAATACCGATGGCTTCTTCATAATTCTTTTCGTTAATCAAACGCAGGAACTTCCTGCTACCAGCCACGTTACAGCGTTCACCCACATTTACAAAACGGTTGGCATCAACCGGCAAATGCACGGAATCATCGACCTGTAGAAGATCTAACCCTGACAACCACATATACTTAGGTTTCTCTACCACCTGATGCGGTTTCTTACCCTCGGCAATACGGGCGTAATGAGCGATGAATTCAGGACTTGTACCGCAGCATCCGCCAATGATATTCACGATGCCTTCATCGATGAATTCGGCTATTTGCGGTGCCATCGATTCGGCAGTCTCGTCATATTCGCCCATTTCGTTAGGCAAACCGGCATTAGGATGCGCACTTATATAATAAGGTGCAACCTGAGCCATGTGTTCGATGAAAGGCTTCATCTGAGGAGCGCCAAAGGCACAGTTCATGCCGACAGAGAAGATAGGATAAGGAGAAAGCGAAGCCAGGAAAGCGTCTACGGTCTGACCACTGAGCGTTCTGCCCGCCAAATCACTCACCGTAAGACTGATCATGATAGGCAGTTCTACTCCATGTTTCTCCATCATGGTGAGCGCTGCATCTATCATCGCCTTGCAGTTGAGCGTATCGAAGATGGTTTCGATGAGAATCACGTCAGCACCGCCTTCGATAAGTCCGTCCACCTGTTCGCATACATCGGTGAAAAGTTCATCGTAGGTAATCTCGCGGGCGGCAGGATTGCTGACGTCCGGACTCATGGAACATGTCTTGTTGGTTGGTCCCACGTCTCCGGCTACGAAGCGTGGTTTATCAGGTGTAGAATACTTATCGCATTCAATACGTGCCAGTCGTGCACCCTCGAATGCCATTTCGCGGGCGCAGTTCTCCAGGTGATAATCAGCCTGCGAAATGCGCTGGCACGAAAAAGTATTCGCGGTAATAATATCGGCGCCAGCCTCCAGGTAGCGTCGGTAAATATCAGATATCACATCAGGACGAGTAATGTTGAGCATGTCGTTGTTGCCCTTCATCATACCCGGCAAATCGCGGAACCGCTCTCCTCTGAAGTCTTCTTCTGTAAGATTATACTTCTGAATCTCAGTACCCATGGCACCATCGAGAATCAGAATCTTCTCCTTCACAATCTCTCTTAAATTCTTCATTGTCTAAAAGTGCTTGATTGCTCTATCCATCTCTCTTCTGTCTTCCTTCTCCTTCAGGGTCTGGCGCTTGTCATACTCCTTCTTTCCCTTACAGAGGGCTATGTCCACCTTGGCTCTACCGTGATTATCGATAAAGATGAGGGTTGGAACAATGGTGAAACCAGGCTGCTTGCTGTCCTCTTCAAGACGGCGCAATTCGCGCTTGGTAAGGAGCAGTTTGCGGTCGCGGCGGGCCTCATGATTGCTGAAAGAACCATAGAAATAAGGAGAGATGTTCATTCCCTTGACCCAAAGTTCGCCCTGATAGAAGTCGCAATAACAATCTACCAGCGAAGCCTTTCCGCCACGGATTGACTTAATCTCTGTTCCCGTAAGCACAATGCCTGCGGTATAAGTATCAACGAAGAAGTACTCGAACGAAGCCTTCTTGTTGCGTATCTGAATCGGACTCTTCTTACGGAGTTCCTGTTCTTGCTTGTTCATATATATAATAATGTATTATAAGTTTATAGTTTGACAATTTCGCAGAAATTGTCGATATGATCATCGATGTAGAAGGCAACCTTGCTGGTCCACTCTTCTTCGTTCTCAACGAACTCATCGTCAAAATCATCAAACTCCGGATATTTCTCGTAGAGCGCCATAAATTCCTCATCGGTCAGATCACGCTCAATCTCCTCATGGTTTGTCTTATACAGGAAATGACTCTTCTTGATGAGTTTGGCGAGTTCTGTCAATCCCCAGTTTTTAAACGCCTTGTCGGTAGGGTTCTTCCAGAGGAAAGCACCGTAACCGTTATGTATGAGCTGAACCATTCCGCCATCCATCATCTCCTCATGCAGGATATCCCAAGCCAGAAGAGTAATCTGGTCGCTGTTGAGCTGCGCCATGGTTTCGGCAGTCAGTTCACCACCAATCGCTTCGCGGATAGCGTCCACGAAAGCCTTTACAAATTCATCCATGCCCGCCTCGGCAGCATGCTGAAGCTTGGCATCGTTTATCTTTACTTCGATCATAATCTACAAAATTGCAATTTTCAGTTTGCAAAGATACATGAAATTGTGCATAAACCCAAGAAAAAATCTAAATATTAGGTTAAAGAGTTAAAAAGAATACCCAATTTTAGGTATTTTCCGGATTTTTTTTGTACTTTTGTGCTCGGAATTGAGGTGATGGCACCGATGTTTCAGCAAAACAATATGAATTAAGTACAGAACTTTATACTTATAATATTCATTAATATAAAATTTAGCGAATATGATCTATTCTAAAGAAGTAGACAACATGTGCGTTGTCGCTAAGGGTCCTAACCACGGACCAGCTCCAATTCCTGAAGAGGGAAAATGGATTCAGGCAAAAGAGATCAAAGACATCTCTGGTTATACTCACGGTGTGGGTTGGTGTGCTCCTCAGCAGGGTGCTTGCAAGCTCTCTTTGAACATCAAGGAAGGCGTTATTCAGGAGGCTCTTGTTGAGACTATCGGTTGTACTGGTATGACTCACTCAGCTGCTATGGCTTCTGAGATTCTCCCAGGCAAGACTATTCTTGAGGCTTTGAACACTGACCTCGTATGCGATGCTATCAATACAGCTATGCGCGAGCTCTTCCTCCAGATTGTTTACGGTCGTAGCCAGAGCGCTTTCTCTGAGGGCGGTCTCGTTATCGGTGCAGGTCTTGAGGACTTGGGTAAGGGTCTTCGTTCACAGACTGGTACTCTCTATGGTACTGTAGCTAAGGGTACACGTTACCTCGAGTTGACAGAGGGTTACATCACAAAGCAGTTCCTCGATAAGGACAGCCAGGTTTGTGGTTATGAGTATGTTCACCTCGGCAAGATGATGGAAGCTATCAAGAACGGTATGGACGCTAACGAGGCTGTCAAGAAGTTCACAGGTAGCTACGGTCGTACAACTGCTGAGCAGGGTGTTGTTAAAGCAATTGATCCACGTAAAGAATAATAAGGAGATACAGATATGATTAGAAAAGTAAGTTACGAAAGTCAGGAACGTCGCGAGAAGCAGGTTCTTGCTGCTCTTAATGCTAACGGTATCAAGAGCTTGGAAGAGGCTAATCAAATCTGCGAGGACGCAGGTGTTGACCCTTATCAGATGTGTGAAGATACTCAGCGTATCTGCTTCGAGAACGCTAAGTGGGCGTATGTAGCTGGTGCTGCTATCGCTATCAAGAAAGGTGTTAAGACTGCTGCTGATGCAGCTGAGGCTATCGGTATCGGTTTGCAGGCTTTCTGCATCCCAGGTTCTGTAGCTGACGACCGTAAGGTTGGTCTTGGTCACGGTAACTTGGCTGCTCGTTTGCTCCGTGAGGAGACTCAGTGCTTCGCTTTCTTGGCTGGTCACGAGTCTTTCGCTGCTGCTGAGGGTGCTATCAAGATTGCTGAGATGGCAAACAAGGTTCGCAAGAACCCATTGCGCGTTATCTTGAACGGTCTTGGTAAGGATGCTGCTCAGATCATCAGCCGCATCAACGGTTTCACATACGTACAGACAAAGTTCGACTACTATACAGGTGAGTTGAAGGTTGTTAACCGCATCGCTTACAGCGACGGTCCACGTGCTAAGGTTAACTGCTATGGCGCTGACGACGTTCGCGAGGGTGTTGCTATCAACTGGAGCGAGGATGTAGACGTATCTATCACTGGTAACTCTACAAACCCTACACGTTTCCAGCACCCAGTAGCTGGTACATACAAGAAGGAGCGTATTGCTGCTGGTAAGCCATACTTCTCAGTAGCTTCTGGTGGTGGTACAGGTCGTAC
>JAJWOH010000020.1:0-40519 GCA_021635485.1 Segatella copri
TCACCAGGAATAAGACTCTAGGTAGTAAACTAAATATAGGAAACTACAGTATCGAAAGCGGGAATGCGACGTATCGGTTTGTTTCACAGGGTGGAACAGAGTGTTTCTCCGCTTGAACCAAACTGTTTCATGGTATGAACCAAAGTGTTTCATATCGGTAAACTTTTTAAAATAACAGACAATGAAATTTACCATAACACATAGAAATAAAAAGAACCAGCTCCTGGTAAGTACCAAGAGTCTGGAACGTTTCCTGGGGCGCATCGTAAACGATGACGCCAGGAATACCGTGGAGAACTTCCGTGAATATGTACCTTATCTCATGAATGGTTATGATGGGTATAAGGATATGCCAACCTGGATGCATGTTCACCCTGCGGCAGAATTTCAGAAATCGGAGAATGGACTCCTGAAGATGAAGAAAAACAACGGCGTTCTGCTGCTTACGTTTGTTGATATAAATGAGGATGGAGGTATGGATGCTATCAAGCAGAAAGTAGCCAGTCTGCCTTCTACTCTTGCAGCCTTTGTGGGAGCCGATGGCATCAGTCTGCATGTTCTGGCGAAATATGCGCTGGCAAAGGGGACGTTACCTGATGAGGAGGTTGCAGCCGACAGGATTTACAAGCAGGCCTTCCTGACCTTTGCTCCGCTTTATCAGGCGCTAGTAAAGGCAAAGATGCAGATGCCCGAGCCTTCTATCTTTTCCGATTTCCTGATGACAAGAGATTCTTTTCCTTATTATCGCGAAGATGCCTTGCCCCTGACGTTGAATGAAGTCTTTCATGGTGCAGAAAAACCTGTGGAGAGCGTTGATGAGAAGGAGGCTGACCACTCTTCCGGAGGAGTGGATAACGACCGTAAGGAGTTGAGTGACAATATCATGAGTATGATCGGATTTCTGTGTAAGAAATATGATTTCCGTTATAATTCGGTAATGAAATGCACAGAATATAGGCCGAAGGAAAAGGATTATTGGGGCTATCAGCCTGTGGATGCCCGTGTGCAGAAGCGTATGACGCTGGAGGTACAGCTCGCCAACATCCGTGTGAGTATCAAGGATGTGCGCAATTATCTGGAGTCGGATCTTCTTTCTACCTATAATCCTGTAGAAAACTTCCTGTTCAAGTGTGAGGGGAAGTGGGACGGTAAGGATCATATCCGTGCCTTGGCGCGCACGGTGCCTACTGATAATCCTTATTGGGAGGATTGGTTCTATACCTGGTTCCTGGCGATGGTTGACCAGTGGCGTGCTTACAGTCATCGCAAATACGGCAACTCTGTGGCACCACTTCTCATTTCCAAGCAGGGCTACAACAAGAGTACTTTCTGCCGGTCTCTGGTTCCGCCGGAGTTGCAATGGGGGTATAATGATAATCTCGTATTGTCAGAGAAACGGCAGGTGCTTCAGGCGATGTGCCAGTCGCTGGTTATCAACCTGGATGAGTTCAACCAGATTTCTCCTCAGGTGCAGCAGGGATTTCTGAAGAACATCATCCAGTTGCCGAGTGTCAAGATAAAGCCTCCGTATGGCAGTCATGTACAGGAATTTCCGAGAATGGCGTCTTTTATCGCTACGAGCAATATGGAGGATATACTCTCCGATCCTTCCGGTAATCGCCGTTTTCTGGGTGTGGAGCTCACGGGTCCTATCGATGTGAGCCAGCGTCCGAATTATGAACAGCTCTATGCTCAGGCGCTTTCTGCATTACGGGCAGGCGAGAAGACTTATTTTGATGCTGAACAGACCCGACTGATTATGGCGAACAACAGGAAGTTTGAGGTAGTTTCTCCGGTAGACCAGTATTTCGATCTCTATTTCGACCTGACCGATGATGCCAAACAGGGCGAGTATCTTACGGCAGCCGAGATTTTCCAAGAGCTGAAGAGTCACATCGGTTCATCGTTGAAGTTGAACAGTCTCATAGCCTTCGGCCGCAAGCTTTCTCAGATGCCAACCATCCATCGCAAGCGTTTCAACGACGGAATGCGGTATCTGGTAGTGAGAAAATCGTGATGGATAACCCCAATTCGTGATGGATAGCGTGATGGATTTTCCCGTTTTCGGAGTATCTATCACGCTATTTAAGTGTTTGTATATTAGTATGTTAAGATGTGTGATGAGCGTAAAACGTGATGGGTGATAGATAATTATCTAAAATTTATTCGTATGAAGGCTGCGCTGGGTTACGGATATGGCTGCATCAGGTTACGGATATGACTGCGCTGGGTTACGAATATGGCTGCATCGGGTTACGAATATGGCTGCATCGGGTTACGGATATGACTGTGTAAGCTAACGGAGCCGTATCCGTAGGCTCATCGAGACGTCTGCATCAACTAACTGAGACGTCTGAACTCGCTGACTGAACTACTTGAGTTAGCAGATTGAGCTACTTGAGTTAGCAAACTGAGCCACTTGAGAATTCTTCTTCATGTGCTTGCGTGCAACCATAGAATAAAATCAATTAAGAAAACTCATTTGATTTCGATGCGGAGGGAGGCCTTATTGAATCGGATGCCGTCACGATTGATGAATCTGGATAAGGAATCATCGGCAGCCAGTTCTTTAGGAGTGCCGATAGAGAAACGGCTTTCTTCCATCAGCCAGAGACGGTCGGAGAGCTGGAGCGCCAACTCTACATCATGGGTTGACAGTAATATGGACTTGTGCTGTTCGTGCGCCAGACGGCGGAGCATCTGGAGAGTTTCTATCTTGCTGGGGAAATCGAGGAAGGCGGTTGGCTCGTCCAGGATGATGATGCGGGTTTGCTGCGCCAAGGCTTTGGCTATCATTACCTTCTGACGTTCACCATCGCTCAGTTCGCTGATGTTTCTTTGAGCCAAATGCAGAATGCCGGCTTCCTGAAGAGCTGCGGCAACAATCTGTTTGTCGGCAGCAGATAATGTGCCCCAGAAACCGGTATAGGGAGAACGGCCTATACCAACAATCTCTTCGGCAGAGAGCTGGGCATGGTCTGTCTTCGATGTGAGAACGATGCTGATTTCCCTGGCGAGTTCCTGGGCAGAGAAATCGGAAAGAGATTTGTCCTGAATCAGGATTTCGCCATCAAGTGCTGGCTGAAATCCGGCTAAAGTTCGGAGTAAGGTAGATTTGCCCACTCCGTTGGCTCCGATGAGACAGGTCAGTTCACCGGCTTGGAGCGAGGCATGAACAGGTGAGGCTATCGCCCGGAGCTGATGCTTCGAACGATAGCCTATAATCAGATTCTTTAATGTAATGCTTGATACCATCTAAAGAATATTTTCACCTAGAAACTTTACTTCCTGACTGAAGTTTCGCAAGTTTTGCCCCATACGCCCTGAAAGGGCAGAAGCTCCTAGCCCAGGGCGTGTTGCTTCAAAGAACTTTTGAGTCTTCAGTCCGTACTTAAACCACTTGTGAAACTTTACTTCCTGATAGAAAAAAGGAAGAATTACTTGGCTGCCAAAACCTCAACCTCTACGAGGGCACCCTTTGGCAACTTCTCTACAGCTACGGCAGAACGGGCTGGATATGGCTGGCTGAAGAACTCGGCATAAACCTCGTTCATGGCAGCGAAATCGTCCATGCTGTTCAGATAAACTGTAGTCTTTACTACATGAGAAAGGTCTGTTCCGGCTGCCTTCAGGATGTTCTGGGCGTTGGTGAGGCTCTGGCGAGTCTGCTCCTTGATGCCACCCTCTACGAAATTGCCTGTTGCAGGATCGATAGGAATCTGACCTGATGCAAATACAAAACCATTTACTTCGATAGCCTGGCTATATGGACCGATAGCTGCAGGCGCATTGTCTGTGTGAATTGCGTTCATAATTTATTTTCTTTTTCTATTATTAAACCATTCTAGATGCAAAGATAAGCATTTTTTCCCATAATAGGCCTATTTCGCATCAAAATTTAATAAGTTTTCTTACTATATTCGCTCGGTGTACATCCAAATTGCTTCTTGAAGCTGGTAGAGAAGTGAGAGAGGGTGTTGAATCCCGTCATGTAGGCAATCTCTGAGATGTTGTACTTGCCTTCCACGATGAGGGCGGCGGCACGATTGAGCTTATAGGTCTTGAAGAAGACGCTTGGATTCTCTCCAGTAAGACCCTTGACCTTGTAGTAGAGCTTTGTGCGGGAGATGTGCATCAGTTTCGTTACCTTGTTGACATCCAATTCCGAGTTGGCCAGTTCCTGCTCCATCATGTGATAGAGTTCATCCATGAAGAGTTTGTCTTGTGACGACAGCACTTCCTCCACGTTCTTGTCGGTCTCCGTGGCGCTGGTCAGGATGGTCTTGGTCTTCTCGCGGTTGGTGAGCTGCGAGTTGATTATTGCCAGGAGAACCTTGGGGGTGAATGGCTTGGTAACGTAGGCATCTGCTCCGCTGTTCAGACCCTCCACTTGGTTTTCGGTGGTGGTCTTTGCCGTTACCAGGATGACTGGGATATGGCAGAGTTGGATGTCTTGCTTGATTTCCTTGCAGAGTTCATAGCCGCTCATTCCCGGCATTACCACATCGCTGAGGATGAGGCTAGGTTCTTCCTCCCTTGTCGCCTTCAAGGCACTCTCGGCATCGAAGCGATAGATGATGCGATAGGAGGATGCCAGGAGGGTGCGAAGATAATGCACCACTTCGGTGTCGTCATCTACGATGAGTATTTTCGGACGGTTGTCTGTACTGTCGTCTTGACTTACCTTGTCTGCCACTTTCTGACTGTCGTGCAGCGGGAAAGCTTTCTTCTGGTCTTGCTCCAAAAGGGCTTTCTCGTTGGCGGTATAGAGGCGCTCATCGGTAGGCAGGGTAACGGTGAAGATGGCTCCCTGGCAGTCCTTGCGATTGCCAGCCTTCAGATCGCCATGGTGAAGGACGGCCAGGCTGCGGGCATAGTAGAGTCCGATGCCAGTACCCCAGTTGATGGTGCCTGTGGACTGGTTGTTCAACTGATAATATCGCTTGAAGATATTCTCCACCTCATTCTGTGGGATTCCCTTGCCTGTATCAGCTACCGTGATGGTGATAATCTGTTCTCCCTTGTTAGTGGTACCGGTGTCGAAAGATACATCTATCTTACCGCCACGAGGGGTAAACTTCATGGCGTTGGACATCAGGTTGTTGATAATCTTTTCCAGTTTGTCGGAATCCAGAAGCATCAGGTAGGAACCTTCCAGTCCGTGACAGTTCAAGGTGATACCTTTCTCCTCGGTATTCACGATGAAGAGGTCCATGATGCGTTTCATCTCGGAGATAATGTCGGTTTGCTTGACGTGCAAGCGGAGTGTGTCGTTCTCCAACTTGTTGAAGTCGAGCAACTGGTTGACGAGTCTCAGCATTCTATCCACGCTTCGGTTGATGATGTTCAACAGCAACTTGTCGTGCTTGTTGATGTTTTCACTTTCGCAGAGTTGTTCCACTGGTCCCGAAATCATGGTGAGTGGTGTCCGGAACTCATGCGAGATGTTAGCGAAGAAACTCATGTTCATCTTGTTGATGCGCTGTTCCTGCTCCTTCTCATCCTTAGCCTTTTGAACCATGTTCTTCTCGATGCTGATGCGCATCTTCTGCCGATAGATCACGAAGCCGACCCCCCCTATTATAATAAGGTATAGGCACCAGGCCCACCAAGAGTTCCAAGGCTCAGGGGCGATGCTTACCAGTATGCTTTTTTCGGCGATGATATTTTCGGAGTCGTTGCCTACCATCTTGACCTTGAAGGTATAGTTGCCAGCTGGCAGATTAGAGTAGTACGCCTCGTTGTTATTGCCGGCATCAATCCATGTATTGTCGAATCCAGCCATTTGGTAGAAGTAATGGATGTGCTTGTAGTCGCTGTAGTCGATGGCAGAAAAGGCGATGCTGAAGCTGTTCTGTTTGTAGCTTAGGTGGATATGGGGTGATTCTTCCATACTCTCCTCGATACATCCATTCTTACTAGGAAGCATAATCTCATTATGGACCTTGAGTGTTTCGAAAAGCAGACTTATCTGTTGGCTCGTGTTTACGTTTTGTGGATTGAAGATGGTGAGTCCCTGGGTACCGCCGAAGATGAGAGTTCCATCTGATAGCTTGCACGATGCCCTATCGTAGAATTGGAAGCCTTTCACACCATCAGCCTCGTTGTAGGTGGTTACCTTTTCTGTTTTTCCATCTATCTTGTTGAGTCCATACAGCGTACTAACCCAAATGTTTCCATCTCTATCTTCCTCGATGCTGGAAATGTCGGAGCAGGAGATTCCTGCTATGGTGGTCAGCTTGTGGCTCTTTGCGTCATACTTCAAGAGTCCGTTGGTAACAGTTCCCAACCAGATGTTGCCTTTGCGGTCTTGATAGTTCTTGGTAGGGATATACACACTTCGCTTGATGCACTTCTTCCAGTCATCCGGATTCACTTTAAACTCTCGGATATCGAAGTTGCCTCCATTCATTTCGAGGATAGGTTTGTAGAAGGCAGATATGAGCATGTTGCCATTCTGCAAGCGCATGATGCTAGGAATGAAGCAGAAAGTGGTAGGGAAGAGTTGTTTTTTGGTCATCTCTCCACTTTGTGCTGAAATGCAGTAGATGTTGACGGATGCCGTGGATACCCAGATGTTACCTTTCGCATCTTGGCTGATGTCCATAGGCATGAAGCAAGGGTAGGAGGCTACCTTGTTGAGATGGGTGCCATCGTATTGGCACTTTGCCACATGGTCGCCATTGGCTAGCCATAGATGATTGCTGCTATCCACAAAGATGTTGGTGGTGGTATTCTTCCTGTTGCCGTTGCTATAGGAAATCATCGGTATGTCCTTGAGTTGCTGGGTTTGCAAGTCATACATATAGAGTCCGTTCTTCTTGGTAGAAATCCAAAGGTGATGATTCCTGTCGGTGGCTACGGAGAGTACGGGCTGTTTGCCGATGGCACGTTGAAGGGCAGGCATGCTGTTAAACATATCCTTGTATCTATAGATGGTTTTTACGCCATCGTCTTCAGAACCGAGCCAAAGGTTGCCCTTGGAATCGGTTAACATCTTGTTGACTTGCATATCAGGCACTTCGAATGGGAAGTTCTTGTCGCTTTGTGGCAGGATGGTTCCCTCCTGAGCATTGAAATAGAATAATCCGTGCTTGGTGGTGCTGAGCAGAAGATTGCCTTGTGCACCATAGGGATGAATGCAGTTGACTATGTCGTTGGGGATTTGCAGGCCTTGCAAGGCTACAGGGAGATGTTGCCATTTCCGGGTGTTCGTATCAAAGAGCTGCATTCCATTGTAGCCAGAGAGGTAGAGCTGATGCCCATCGAGGAGAAAAGAGACGATGGGATAACTCTGTACTGGGCTGTGGGTGATAAGTTTGAGGTCTTGGGTGCGATATCCCTTGACAGAGTAAGAGGTAACAATCCACATCACGTTTTTTCGGTCTATATGGCAAGAGAAGTTATAGCAGTTCTTCTCCAACATCTTGGAGAGCCTGGTGATGGCTTTGTTGTTTTTTTCGTCATATTGATACAGGTCTGTTATCGTGAGAAAGAAGATTCTTCCCTCCTTGTCTTCCAGGATTTTTTCGATATTCTTGTTTGCGCCGTTGATACTTACTCGCTTGAAATTGCCATTGGCCTGGTATAGGCATACGCCATTGGCGGTGGCTACCCAGAGTCGGTTGTGGGAGTCACGATAAATGTCGGTAATATTGTTGTCGGGCAATCCCAGTGAATCGTCCACGCAGTAGTATTGGTGATACTGGTTGCCATCATACTTGTTGAGACCACGGAAGGTACCTATCCAGATTTGTCCGTATCTGTCTTCGCAGATGCTCTTCACCTTTTGGTTGGAGATATGATCAGACAGGACGAGGTTCTTCTCGGGTGAAGAGACTTCGGGGATGTCTTTTTGGTCCTGGCAAGCAGTAAGAAGAAGGGCAGCCAAGAGGATGAGTACGTTATAAAATACCTTTGTTCGTTTCATAATCGATGGTTTTGATAGTTGCTGCAAAAGTACTATAAAACCTTGATATATACAAGGTTTATAAGAGTTTTTTAACAAATACGCAAGTTTTTGAACATATAGAAAACCCCATTTTGAACAAAAACGTAACACAAAAAAACAAGTTAGAAAAAGGTGTATGATAAAAAGTACTACCTTTGCAGCCGTAAACAATTAACAGATTTACAAGAATAAAAGCTTAACTAACAAAGTATTATCTTTAATGAGAAAAATCTATGAGAAAAATGAATGATTACAGAAGGTTTCTAACCTTCGTGTTCTTATTGATGATTTCCGGTTCTGCTGCCTTGGCGCAGGAACTGATGAAAGTCGCTGGTCTCGTAGTTGACCAAAATGCCGACCCTTTGATTGGTGTTACCGTGCGTGTGCAGGGAGACAACAAGGGTGGTACTGTAACTGATATGGATGGTAACTTTACAATCCAGGTGCAAAAAGGCAAAACCCTTGTCTTCTCTTATCTTGGCTATAAGAATAAAGAGGTTTTAGCCAACTCTTCCAAGCTCAAGATTACATTACAGGAAGACAACAAGGTGCTCGACGATGTGGTGGTTGTAGGCTATGGCGTTCAGAAGAAGAGTTCTGTAACAGGTGCCATCTCTCAGGTGAAGAAAGAGGATATGGAGAATCGTACCATCACCAATGCCAAGTCTGCTCTTCAGGGTAAGACCGCAGGTGTACAGATTGTCTCTTCTTCTGCTCGTCCGGGTGCATCACCAACGGTTCGTATCCGTGGTTTCTCTTCCAATGGTTCTTCCGATCCTCTCTATGTAGTAGATGGTGTGCGCCTAGGCGATATTAGTGGTATCGATCCTAATGACATAGCATCTATGGAAGTGTTGAAGGATGCCGCTTCTGCTGCCATATATGGTGCAGAGGCTGGTAATGGCGTGGTTCTCATTACTACGAAGAAGGGTACTGTGGGTAGTGGAAAGATAACATATGATTTCCAGTATGCCATCGAATCGCTTGCTAAAAAGCCTAAGTTGCTCAATGCCGAAGAATATATCCAATATATGAAAGAAGGTAAGACCTTTACCGAGGATTATCTCTTGAAAAATTGGGATGGAACAACCAATACCTCTTGGGTAGATGCTATCTATGGCAAGGGTAAGATGCAGAAGCACAACCTGGGCTTTACGGGTGGTAACCAAAATGGTAACTATTATCTTTCGCTTACTTATCTTGACAATGATGGTATGGTAAGAGGTAATAATGACCTCTATCGTCGTCTCACCGCTACCATCAATGCTGAATATCAGATCAAGCCATGGTTGAAGGTGGGTACTACTAACCAGATTGAAAAATATAACGCTCGTTCTGTGTCAGAGGGTTCTGAGTATGGTTCTATGATGGCAGCTGTGCTTTCTATGGATCCATTGACCCCTGTTGCATACGAGGGTGGAAACTTGCCTGCTCATGTTGCTAGTGCCTTGGCAAAAGGACAGCATCTCCTGACCAATGCTGCAGGTAACTACTATGGTGTGTCTGCTTTCTATGCAGGTGAGCAGTTCAACCCATTCGTGATGCGTGACAATGGCATATCCCGTAACAGTGGATTCAATGTGAATGGTTCCATTTATGCTGATTTCAAGCCTATCAAGGATCTTGTGATTACTTCTCGCTTCGGTTATCGCTTGTCGGGTACCCGTAGTTCTTCCACTTCACTTCCTTTCTATGGAAATGCAACGCAAAGCCGTGATTATGTAGATCAGAGTGCATCTTCTTCTACCTCTATCTATTATCAGTGGGAAAACTTTGCCAACTATATGAAGAGACTCGGTGACCATACCGTGAATGCCATGGTTGGTATGTCTTTCCAGGAATCTACCTATGATTACGTGCAGGGTGGTTTGCAGGCTAATGGTGAAGACGCTGTCAAGAAAAACAATCCATTGTTCTACTATCTGAATTTCGCATCCGCTTCTGCTACCAAGTCTGTGGGTGGTGAGAAAACTCGCTCAGCCAAGTATTCTTACTTTGGCCGTTTGAGTTACGATTATAAGAACCGTTATTATCTGCAGGCTTCCCTCCGTGCAGATGCTGCCGACTTATCTAAGCTTCCAGCTACCAATCGTTGGGGATATTTCCCAGCTGTGTCTGGAGGTTGGACCATTTCTGAGGAAAAGTTCTTCGAGCCTTTAAGAGATGTTGTGGCTAGTTTGAAATTGCGTGCCAGCTGGGGTCAGAATGGTAGCTTGGCTTCCTTGAGTGGCTATGCCTACAGCACCGATATGGCGCAGGGTAGTATTTATCCGTTAGTTCCTGGTAATAATTATACAACGTCTGTTAGTCCATCTAGTATGGGTAACGATAAACTGAAGTGGGAAACATCAGAGCAGACCGACTTGGGTATCGATGCGCTCCTCTTCGCTGGCAGAATGAACTTCAGCATGGACTATTTCGTGAAGAAGACCAAGGACTTGCTCGTGGGTGGTACCACTCCATCTTTGGTTATCGGCGGCACCACATCTCCTATCAATGCTGGTAACGTAAGCAACAAGGGATTCGAGTTTGAACTCGGTTGGAGAGATAACATCGGTGATTTCAGCTATAGTGTACGTGGCAACCTTGCTACCTTGAAGAACGAGGTTACTTATCTCGACCCATCCTTGACTCGTTTGCAGGGTACTACCTTTATGAATGTGCCTCTCACATACTTCGAGAAGGGCTATCCTGTGTATTACTTCCGCGGCTATCAGTTTACAGGTATAGACCCAAAGACGGGCGATCCGACTTTTGCCGACCTGAATGATAGTGGTGATCTGACCGATGATGACAAGATGGACTTGGGTAGTGCCATTCCAAACTTCACCTATGGTATCACCTTGACCGCAGCTTACAAAGGTTTCGACTTGGCAGTATTTGGTTCTGGTGCATCAGGCAACAAGATATTCAACTGTATCAACCGTACCGACTTCCCTATGGTCAACAAGATGAAGGAACTCTTCTATGACGACCGTTGGACGGAGAGCAATCCTAACGGTAGCAAGCCACGTGCTGGTGCCAACAATATGGACAAGTATGCTACATCCAGCGCAATGGTATATGATGGATCTTATTTCAAGATTAAGCAGATTCAGTTGGGCTACAGCTTGCCGAAGACCCTTCTCAAGAGTGTGGCAATCAATAACTTGCGCCTCTATGTATCTCTCGATGACTTCTTCACCATCACCAAGTACCCAGGCTTCGACCCTGAGGTTTCTACCAATACTGTAGTGGGTATGGGTATCGACAAGGGCGGTTATCCAACCTCAAAGAAGGTAGTAATGGGCTTCAACTTGGAGTTCTAAAGTCTGGAGGGTTCATATAACTAACACTATACATATTCTATATATAATAATATTAGGAAATTATGAAAAAGAATATCATATATAGTCTGCTTCTCGTTGTGGCAGTGTTATTTGCCGGTTGTGAAGACAGACTCGATATAGCAAAGCATGGCAATATGGGTGGTCAGGATGATTTCTACAAGACCAATGAGCAGACCGAGCAGGCGGTGGCTGCCATGTATAGCCGTGTGAAGGGATTGTATTTTACTTGGTTCTTCACCAAGAATATGCTTTCGGATGATGCCTGGTGTGGCGGTGGTAGTCGCGGCGACAACAACTCACTCGAGCAGTTGAATGAATTTACCTTCGATTCCAGCAACGGTAATGTCGAGGGCCTGTTCTCGGGGCTCTATGGTGTCATCTATCAGTCAAACCTCATTATTGAGAAGGTGGCTGATGATACGGAAGTCAAGAAGCGTGCCATAGCCGAGGCTTATTTCTTCCGTGCCTGGGCTAACTTCGAGCTGGTTACCCTTTGGGGTACAGCTCCATTGGTAGATCATCTCTTGGCTTCAGATGAGTATCGTCAGCCAAACAGTACTCCAGAGACACTTTGGGCTGTTGTGGAATCAGACTTGAAAAAGGCTATCGGCATGAATGCCTTGCCTTCCAAGAAGAACAAGGACGATCAGGAGACGGGTATGCGCGTTACCCAGGAAGTGGCAAAGGCTTATCTGGGCAAGGCTTATCTCTTCCAGAAAAAGTATCGTGAGGCTGCTTCCGCACTCAATGAGGTGGTGGATTCCAAGAAGTACGACCTCTTCCGTGGCGACTATGACATGCAGTTTCATGCTGTCAACAACAACAACTGTGAGTCTATGCTCGAATTGCAATGGCGTAACGACCAGGAGCAGGCTTGGAGTCAGTTTGATATGACCTTCCTGATGCAAGGATGGCGTACCGGCAATATGAAGCTCGAAGGCAAGGCTGCCGATGAAGTGGCTCAGGGAACCTACGGTTTTTTGAATCCTCGCAAGTCTCTCTATGAAGCATTTGTAAAAGCAGAGGGCGAGAATGGATATCGTTTGCAGAAGACTCTGCTCAACAGTAATCAGATGACAGCATACGGCGTGAAGTTGAATCCTGGTCAGAACATCTATGGATGTGAAGGATACCTCTTCTTCAAGAACCGTATATTGAAGAGTGACAACATCATGGATGCCTCCTACTTCCAGGGACTTCAATATACCGACCGAAAGATTATGCGTTATGCCGAAGTTCTCCTCCTGGCTGCCGAGGCAAACCTGGAGGCTGGCAACAAAGACATAGCACTGAAAGATATCAATGAGATTCGTCTTCGTGCCAAGGAAGCTCCATTGACTAGCGTTACCTTGGACGATATCAAGACGGAGAAGCGCTTGGAACTCTGTCTGGAAAGTACCCGATTCCAGGACTTGGTACGTTGGGGTGATGCCAAGAAAGCCTTGGCTTCACAGGGTAAGGAAATTCCTAACTACTCTTCCAAGGGCGTAAGTTGGGATTTCTCCAATTCTACTTTCGGATTCCAAGACAAGCACATGTTGCTTCCTATTCCTTTGAAGGAAAGAGAATTGAATCCTAATATCCAGCAGAATACGGGATGGTAATCTTCTAATTAACTGATATTTAAATGATATTGATATGAAAAAATATATAGGTTCAATATTAAGTCTGTTTATTGCAGGGCTGTGTTTCACAGCCTGCGATAACGATGCTCTTGATGGTATGCAGGGAGTATATGCAGATATGCAGAATTATACATCGCAAGAGGCTATCGTGCAGCCTACCACTAAGTTAAAGAAAGGCGTGAAGGCACTCAATGTAGATATAAAAGATGTAAAGGGAACTGCCATTCAGATTAGTTTTGGTAGTACCGAGTGGATTCTTCCCGCTGCCTCTTATACCGTAGCAGAGACCGTGGCTAACAAAACTTGTGTGGTCAAGGTGAATGGTGAGGCAATGAAGAGTGGCGACATCGACGTATCTCTTATCGGGGGCAAGTATTACTTGAACGGTTTGTTTGCCAATGCCGCTGGTCAGCGAGTGAAGTTGAATTATGTAGGAGAGCTTGCCTTCGTTGTGGGGCAGGATGACCCAGAGGCATCGGGCTATACTCTTACTATCGCTCCAACTCAGATTGTCGATTGGTCAACAGGTGCCGTCGTGAATCCTGATGCTACCAAGTATATCATCTCTATCAACAATCCGGCAGGTCAGCCTGCTGCTTATCTGGAAGCCGTGAATGCCAATCAGCTCGGTAATACAGACTTGGCTGGTGAATATACCATTCAAGGTAATGCTTCAGAGCCTTGGTTGATGGGCAATGGTTTTGCTATCCCTCAATACGGTGTCAAGGTTGGTAGCTTCTTCGTGGATGAGGCTGGTGTCGCACAATACATCACGGCAGGTAAGATCATCATCTCTACCGCTAAGGATGCAGAGGGACAAGACTTATTCTCATTCGAGGGCGCTGACCTTGATACCCAGAGTGGTGTGGATGGATCGGCTGGCAAAGGATCATTTAAGATTAAGTTTGCTGCCATCGCCAAGTAATAAATTAAAAAATAAAACGTTATATTCAATGAAAAAATTTTCGTTATTAGCAATTACATTGTGTGCTATTTGTGGCTCTGCCTTCGGACAGCAAGCCTTGTTCGGAGGGCAGATGCCTCTCTCTCCTGAGATTCATGCAGACAAGACCGTTACTTTCCGCTGCATGGCACCAGGGGCTCAAAAAGTACAGATAACAGGTGACTTCTTGCCAACCAAGAAAATAGATACCCCGATGGGTAAGTATGATATGCCTGGAGTAGCCGATTTGAAGAAGGATGAGAAGGGTGTGTGGTCTTTTACAACCACTGCTCCTTTGGCACCAGAGCTTTATAGCTATACAATGATGGTAGATGGCGCCAGTGTTACCGACCATCTCAACGTCTATACCGTGCGTGACATCGCCAACGTTTCCAACTATTTCTTGGTAGACGGAGGAAAGGCTGATCTCTACAAGGTCAACAAGGTAGCGCATGGAACCGTATCAAAGGTCTGGTATGATGATGCCAAAGCTGGCCTTACTCGCCGTATGACTGTATATACTCCTGCAGGTTACGAGACCAGCAAGCAGAAATATCCTGTGCTTTATCTTTTGCATGGCATCGGTGGCGACGAGGAAGCGTGGATGGATTTGGGACGTGCTTCGCAAATCCTCGATAACCTCATTGCGCAAGGCAAGGCGAAGCCAATGATCGTTGTCATGACCAATGGCAATATCTCTCAGGAGGCAGCTCCAGGACAGACATCGGATAATCTGATAGTCCCTACATTGGGATTGCCTAAGACCATGGAGGGCTCTTTCGAGGCATCTTTCCCTGAGGTAGTGAAGTTCGTGGATAGTCGCTATCGTACCATCGCCAATACTCAAGGTCGTGCCATAGCAGGTCTTTCGATGGGTGGTTTCCACTCGTTCTATATTTCTATCAACAATCCTAAGACCTTTGGTTATGTAGGTTTGTTCTCCGCAGCCATCGGCAAGGAGCAGAGGAGCGGTGGTGCCAATGAGTATATCTACGACAATGTGGATGATAAGTTGGCTAACCTCTTTGCTGCCAAGCCAAAGCTCTTCTGGATTGGCATAGGTAATTCCGATTTCCTCTACAAGGACAACACCGCTTTGCGAAAGAAACTGGATAGCAAGGGCTACAAATATACCTATATGGAAACAGATGGGGGACATATTTGGCGAAATTGGAGAATCTATCTCGCTGAATTTGTACAAAAAATATTCTAATAATTACCAGGAAGGTCTTCTAAATCTTAGGAGACCTTCTATAGAATGAGACTAACAATTATCAAAATTAGACAACAATGAAGAAAATTACATTCTTGGCAACTGCCTTGCTGATGAGTCTTGGCAGTTTTGCCCAACAGGCATTGTTTGACAATGTTCCTGTTATCTCACCAGAGGTGAACGCCAATCATACCGTAACTTTCCGCTTGAAGGCTCCTAATGCCCAAAAGGTGCAGGTTACTGGTGATTTCTTGGCACCGAAAACCATTGATACACCAATGGGAAAGTATGATGCTCCTGGAGTAGCTGATATGACAAAAGATGAAAAGGGTGTTTGGACTTTTACCAGCCAGATGCTTTCTCCTGAGTTGTATTCTTACAATCTCCTTTTGGATGGAGTGAAGATTGTTGACCCAGGAAGTGTGTATATCACTCGTGATATTACCTCTGAAACCAATATATTCATTCTTTCAGACAAGAAAGGTGATTGTGGTGACCTCTATACCGTTAATGAAGTGCCTCACGGAAATGTGTCTAAGGTATGGTATGATAGTCCTACGCTCAAGATGCAGCGCCGTATGACGGTCTATACGCCAGCAGGTTATGACAAAGGCAAGGATTATCCTGTACTCTATCTGCTCCATGGCGCAGGTGGCGATGAGGATGCCTGGACTACTTTAGGACGTGCACAGCATATTCTTGATAATTTGATTGCCACAGGTAAGGCTAAGCCTATGGTCGTAGTGATGACCAATGGCAATCCTAATTGTCAGGCTGCTCCAGGTGAATGGTCGGCAGGTCAATACATTCCTTCTTTCTATGGCTATCAAGGTGCCAAGCCAGCTGCCACCATGGATGAGAGTTTCCCTGATGTGATGAATTATGTGGAGAGCCACTACAAGGTTGCTAAAGACAAGGCTCATCGTGCCATCTGTGGACTCTCTATGGGCGGTGGTCATTCTTTCGACATCTCTCGTCGTTTCCCTACCAAGTTTGATTACATCGGACTCTTCTCTGCAGGTTTGCATGTGGGTACTACTGGCGATTTCCGTAGTGACTTCTACAAGCAGTTGCAGGGTAACGAGGAGGCTAAGACTCAGTTGGCTACTCTGTTTAAGAACAAGCCAAAGTTGTATTGGATTGGTATGGGCAAGACTGATTTCCTCTACAAGAGCAGTGCAGACTTGCGTCGCTACTTCGATGAGAAGGGGTATAAATATACCTATTTGGAAACGGAGGGTGGACACATCTGGCGTAATTGGCGTGTGTATCTTACAGAGTTCGCACAGAAGATTTTCAAATGATAAAATAACTTTTTCAAGTAATAGTTTAATAAAATAAGGTATAGACAATGATAAAACAAATTTTAGTTTCTTCATGTGTGCTTTTTTCTGCGACTTTCGTAGTGCAAGCACAGAACCCAAAGTTGGGTGTGTCTCCTATCCAGGATGTCATCAATGCGATGACCCTCGATGAGAAGATTCAGTTGGTGGTAGGTTCTTCGGGTAAGTATGAGAGCCAGATGGAGGCTACCATTGGTAACCAAGGTCAGTTGGTACAGGGTGCCGCAGGTCAGGTGAATGGTATTGAGCGTCTGGGCATTCCTGCTACGGTTGTAGCCGATGGTCCTGCTGGTCTTCGCATCGACCCTAAGCGCAAGAATACCGACAAGACGTTCTACTGTACCCACTTCCCTGTGGCTACTGTGATGAGCTCTACCTGGAACAAAGACTTGGTGTATTCCGTAGGTACCTCTATGGGAGACGAGGTGAAGCATTATGGCGTAGATGTCTTGTTGGCACCTGCTACCAATATTATGCGTAATCCTCTTTGTGGCCGTAACTTTGAGTATTATTCAGAAGATCCATTGTTGGCTGGTACCATTTGTGCAGCTATGGTGAATGGTATCGAGAGTAACGATGTAGGTACTTCGTTGAAGCACTTCGCACTGAATAACCAGGAGACCAACCGTACTCGTAACAATGTTATCGGTAATCCACGTACTTTCCGTGAGATTTACTTGAAACCTTTCGAAATCGTTATCAAGGAGGCTCAGCCTTGGACAGTGATGACTTCTTACAATCTCATCAATGGTACGATGTCTAGTGAGCGTTGTGACTTGATAACAGAGATTCTTCGCCATGAGTGGGGATTCAAGGGTATGGTGATGACCGACTGGTTTGGTGGTCTTAGTGCAGCTGCCCAGATGGAAGCGGGTAACGACCTGTTGATGCCAGGTAAGGCAGACCAGGTGAAGGAGATTCGCAAGGCTGTGCTCAATGGTCGCCTGTCGATGGAAATCCTCGACCGCAATGTACGCCATATCTTGGAGTATATCATGCAGACTCCTCGTTTCAAGCAGTATGTTGCCGACAACAACCCTGATTTGAAGGGACATGCTTTGGTGGCTCGCAATGCCGCTACCGAGGGAATGGTGTTGTTGAAGAACAACAAGAATGTATTGCCACTCGTTCAGAAGATTAAGAACATAGCCCTCTTCGGCAATACTTCTTATGATTTCATAGCAGGTGGTACTGGTTCTGGCAATGTAAACCATGCTTATGTGGTAAGCTTGTTGGATGGTTTGAAGAATGCTGGCTATCAGGTGGATGGCGACATCCAGAAGGCATACATAGAGTATGCTCCAAAGGCAAAGGCAAACTTGCCAAAGCCAAAGAATCCTTTGGAGGCTTTCTTGCCTGGTCACTTCATCCCAGAGATGAGCCTTGCTGAATTGAATATGTCTGCTGCCGTCAAGAACAACGATATGGCAATCATCACTATTGGTAAGTCGTCTGGTGAGTTCTTGGATCGCAAGATTTCTGATAGCTTCAATCTCACCAAGGAGGAGAAGGATATGATTTCTGGCGTTTGCAACGCTTTCCATAAGGCTGGTAAGAAGGTGGTTGTCATCTTGAATGTTTGTGGCGTTGTTGAGACCAAGAGTTGGATTGGTGGTCCTGATGCTGTATTGTTGTCTTGGTTGCCTGGTCAGGAGGGTGGTAACTGTGTTGCCGACATCTTGTCGGGTAAGGAGAATCCTTCTGGTCGTCTTCCTATGACATGGCCTGTAAGTTATAATGATGTTCCTTCTAAGGCTGATTTCCCTAACCCTGAGACTGTCAAGGTTGACGATGTGATTGGCATGTTTATGGGCAAGGGCATCGGTAGCAAGGGTGACGTGAAGAATGTGGATTACACCGAGTATAATGATGGCGTTTATGTAGGTTATCGTTATTACCAGTCTAAGAATGTGCCTGTATCTTATCCTTTTGGTTATGGTATGAGCTATACCACCTTTAAGTATGGCAAACCTGCGGTAACGAAGGATGCACAGGGCAATATCAAGGTTCAGGTGACTGTGAAGAATGCTGGTAAGGTAGCTGGTAAGGAAGTGGTTCAGGTATATGTGGCTGCTCCTGGTAAGGATATGGATAAACCTGCAAGGGAACTTCGTGGTTATGCCAAGACTAAGAAATTGCAGCCTGGTGAGTCGGAGACTGTTACTATCGACATCCCATACAAGAACCTGGCTTCTTTCAATGAGGTTGATAGTCAGTGGCAGGTTGAGGCTGGTAATTACAAGGTGATGGTGGCAAAGAATGCTGCCGACCTCAAGCCTCTTACTACCGTGATTACTGAGGAAGCTGGTGTAACCGAGAAGGTTCGCCCTTGCTTGCTCAAGGAAGTAAAGTAGCTCTATTAAAGATAAAGCTCAATAACAAAAGAGCTTGATGGTAATAAAGCTTTTAATGATATATAAAAAGAGGATGCGCTATCAACTGACGGCGCACCCTCTTTTTATATATCATGGATTTTTGTAAGTCTCTGCACGGTTATACTATCCAGAGATGGAATCCCTTTGATTCCAAAGCCTCCTTGATTTCTTTTACGTGTTCCTCGTCGCGAGTCTCCATGGTGAGGCGGAGCACGCAGGCATTCACCTTGTTGCGGTTGGCAGAACGGTCGTGGTGAACACCGGTGATATTACCGCCCAATCCGGCGATGACAGAGCAGACCTCTACCAATTCGCCCGGTTTGTCATCCAGCTCCATCTCAATGGTGCAGAGACGGCCACTCTTGGCAAGACCACGGGTGATGACGCGGTTCAGGATGGTTACGTCGATATTACCGCCGCTTACCACGCAGATGGTTTTCTTGCCCTTCACCGGAACCTTGTTGTACATCACGGCTGCCACACTGGCCGCACCGGCGCCTTCGGCTACCATCTTCTCACTCTCTATGAGTTTCAGAATGGCTGCACAGATCTCATCCTCGCTCACGGTTACGATTTCGTCAACATAGTTGGAGCAGGTTTCAAAAGTAATCTTGCCCGGTTCCTTTACGGCAATACCATCAGCAACGGTCGCTACAGAAGGCAACTTCTCCTGTTTGTGATCGTGCAGACTCTGTACCATACTTGCTGCTCCTTCTGCCTGAACGCCATATACCTTGACGTTAGGATTCAGCGACTTGATGGCAAAGGCTACACCAGAGATAAGTCCGCCGCCACCTACAGGAACGACGACAGCTTCTACATCTGGCAACTGGTCGAGAATCTCCAGACCGATGGTGCCCTGTCCGGCGATGACGTTCTCATCATCGAAAGGATGTACGAAGGTGTAGCCATGCTCATCTTTCAGTTCCAGAGCCTTCTGGTAGGCATCATCGTAAACGCCAGGTACCAGACAGACTTCAGCACCCAGTCGCTTGGTTGCTTCTACCTTGGAGATAGGAGCACCTTCTGGCAGACAGATGAGGCTCTTGACGCCCATGGCTGTAGCTCCCAGAGCTACACCCTGTGCATGGTTGCCCGCAGAACAGGCTATCACACCCTTCGCCTTTTCTTCATCGGTGAGTTGTGAAATCTTATAGTAAGCACCACGAATCTTGAACGAACCGGTCTTCTGCAGGCACTCTGGTTTCAAATAAACATCACTCTCTGGGTTGATTCTTGGCGTGTGAACCAGCTCAGTCTTTCTTATTACCTTGCTCAGCACGAAGCGAGCCTTATAGAAATTGTCAAGTTGTAACATAACTGCTGATATGTGTATAGTTTATTTCGTGCAAAGTTACTATTATTTGAAGAAAATACAAAATAATTCGGTTTAATTTTTGTTTATTCGATAATATTGCTTAACTTTGCGGCATAAAAACATAGTAACAAATAAACTAATTACTTTTATCTGGAAATGAAGAAAAACGTTTTAGCAGTAGCGCTGGCATTGATGGCGAGCATCGGTGCATACGCAGAGAAGAATACTGTCAGCTCTCCTGATGGTAAGTTGAATGTCGTGGTAGAAGACCGCGATGGCAAACTCTATTATTCCATCGACTATACAGGCAAGCGAATGATGGAGGAATCACAGCTCGGACTCCTTGCCAATGTAGGCGATTTCAGTCAGGGCTTGACCTATCAGGGCAAGAATGAGATAAAGGTGGAGAAGAGCTATGACCTCCGCACCGCCAAGGTTTCGCATGTAGATTATCATGCCAACCAGCTCAACGTGACATACATCAACGGTAAGAAGCAGCCAATGACGGTTACCTTCAATGTAAGCAACAACGATGTGGCATTCCGTTATACTTTTGATCAACTGAAGGCTCAGCATATCATCGTAAACGAGGAGAAGACTGCCTTCAATCTTCCTAAGGTAACCACCACCTACCTCTGCCCACAGTCGGATCCGCTCATCGGTTTTGCCCGTACCAAACCAAGTTATGAAGAAGATTATAAGGTGGATCAGCCTCTTACAGCCAAATCGGGTTATGGTCATGGCTATACCTTCCCATGCCTCTTCAAGGTAGGTGGCGATGGCTGGGTATTGGTTAGCGAGACGGGTACTCACGGCAACTATCCGGGTTGTCACATCAGCGATTACGATGCTGCTAAGGGTTATCAGATCGCCTTCCCTATGGAGAAAGAGGCTGATGGCATCGGTTCTACATCGGCAGCTTTCATTCTTCCGGGTTCCACTCCATGGCGCACCATCACCGTGGGTTCTGATCTGAAGCCATTGGTAGAGACCACCATTCCATACGATGTGGTGGAGCCAAGATTCGAGGCTTCCCAGAAATACGGAACAGGCAAGTATGCCTGGAGCTGGCTTATCTGGCAGGATGGTTCCTGCAACTATAACGACCAGAAGCAGTTCATCGACCTGGCTGCTACCATGGGATATGAATATGTGCTGGTTGATGCGCTCTGGGATACCCAGATTGGTAGAGACAAGATGGCGGAATTGAGCCGTTATGCGCAGAGCAAGAATGTGAGTCTGATGCTCTGGTATAATTCCAATGGTGTGGCCAACGATGCACCTCAGGGACCTCGTGGCATCATGGATAACATCGTAGCCCGCAAGAAGGAGATGGCCTGGATGAAGAGTATCGGCATCAAGGGCATCAAGGTAGATTTCTTCGGTGGCGACAAGCAGCATACCATGCAGCAGTATGAAGACATCCTGAGCGATGCCAACGATTATGGCATTCAGGTTATCTTCCATGGTTGCACCCTGCCTAGAGGTTGGGAACGCATGTATCCTAACTATGTATCGAGCGAGGCTGTCCTGGCTTCAGAGAATGTATTCTTCTCAGATTATCATGCCAAGCAGGAGGCTTTCGAACTGACCATGCATCCATTCTGCCGCAACGCTGTGGGAGCGATGGATTGGGGTGGTACCATCATGAACAAATACTTGTCTCGTGACAACAAAAGTCGTCATCGCCGTTATACCACCGATGTTTTCGAGATGGCTTCGGCTATCATGAACCAGGCGGCCATCCAGTGCATCGCCATCTATCCGAACAATCTCTCTGAGCTTCCTCAGCACGAGATTGATTTCCTGAAGAGCGTTCCTACTACCTGGGATGAGACCCAGTTCATCGCCGGTTATCCTGGAAAATATGCGGTTGTGGCACGTCGACATGGTGATAAATGGTATGTGGCTGGTTTGAACGGCACCGATGAGGTGATGAAACTCACCCTGAATTTGCCAATGCTTGCCGGCAAGAGCGTTACCTATTATCATGAAACAGCCAGCAAGGATAAGAAGGCTCTCTGGCCAGTATCGCAGATGAAGACCGTAAAGGTGGATAAGAAGGGAAACCTGAAGGTGGAAATGCAGCCTAAGGGTGGACTGATTCTTGAAAGGTAAAAAGGTAAAAAGGTAAAAAGGTAAAAAAGCCTAGCGGGGTATAATCTCCCTAGTTTCTTTTTACCTTTTTACTTTTTTACCTTTTTACTTTTAAAAATCCTTTTTACAGAAATGTTCCAAGGCAGCAGCTACGCCATCTTCTTCGTTGGAAAGTGTGATGTAGTCGGCTTCGGCTCTAACCTCTGGTGCTGCATTCTGCATGGCTACACCCATGCCTGCCAGTTTCAGCATGCTCAGGTCGTTGTAGCCATCTCCGAAAGCAATCATATCGGCTGGGGTGAGATTGATTTTCGCCAGAAGGCGGAGCAGGGACTTAGCCTTGTCGATGCCTTTAGGAACCAGTTCCAGGAAGAATGGGGCTGAGCGGAAGATATCCATCCTGTCGCCCAGAATCTCTGAAAGTTCGTTTTCTGCCTTGAGCATATCTGCCGGGTCGCCTGTCATGAGGAGCTTGGTTGGGTGAGGCTCCAGGGCTTCGAACAGGTTTTCTACCTTTCGGATGTTCATCTTGTTGATGCGCGATTCTTCCTTCACATACTGGTCGTCGGGCATCTCGGTGATAATCTCGTTGCCGGCGTAGCCGAGAAGGGCATGATTCTTCTCCTTCGCGTACCTATATAATATAGGTATTACCTCATCGGGCAGGAACTGGGCGAAGAGTTTTTCACCAGTCTTGGCATTCACGATGTTACCGCCATTATAGGATAGGATATAGCCGCCTCGCTTATCCAGTTCCAGACATTCCGCCACCGGTTCGATGCCGTAGGTCGGTCTGCCTGAAGCAAGGATGATAACAACACCCTCGGCTTCTGCCTGGAGCAGCGCTTCGCGGGTTTTCGGGGTAACCACCTTGTCGTGGTTGGTCAGGGTGCCATCCAGATCAAGGGCGATGGCACGGTATGGAAGACGATTCATATTTGATATATTATTGTATTTCTAATTTGTCTGCAAAGGTAAGATAAAAAAACGAGTGGAACAAGAAAAAGCGTTAAATATGATATAAATGTAGGTGTTTGACTGATAATTATCTATTTTTTATTGTTTGTTTTACACTATATTCGGAAAGTTTTCTTATCTTTGCAACCGAAATGACAAACAATAATATAAATTAAATTAAACCTATCCGAAAAATGAAGAGATTAATTTCAGCAGTATTGCTTTCGGCAGCCGTAGTTGTGCCAACCATGGCGAAGAGTGCAAAGACATTGAGTAATGGTTATCCATTTACTCAGGTTCCTTTTACCAGTGTGAAGATTTCACAGAACACCTTCTGGGGTGCCCGCCTGAAGGCAGCCCGAGAGGTAACCGTGCCATTGGCTTTCAGCAAGTGCGAGAGCGAGCACCGTTATAAGAATTTCGAGATGGCTGCCTATACCCTGCAGCATCCTAACCACGAGGGTTTGAACACCAAGGAGTGGGATGTAAGCAAGTTCATGGGATTCTCTTTCGATGATACCGATGTTTATAAGACCATCGAAGGTGCCAGCTATATTCTCCAGACTTATCCAGATAAGAAACTGAAGGCTTATATCGACAGCGTACTCGATGTAGTAGGTGCTGCTCAGGAGCCTGATGGCTATCTCTATACAGCCCGTACCATCAACCCAAAGCATCCGCACCAGTGGTCGGGTGACAAGCGTTGGGTCAAGGACGAGGATTTGAGCCACGAGCTTTACAACCTCGGTCACATGGTTGATGCAGCCTGCGCTCACTATCAGGCTACGGGTAGCACCAAGTTCCTGAATATCGCCAAGCGTTATGCAGATTGCGTGGTGAAGGAAGTAGGTCCTAAGCCAGGACAGGCTACCATCGTTCCGGGACATCAGATTGCTGAGATGGCTTTGGCTCGTCTCTATACCTTGACTGGCGAGAAGAAGTATCTCGATGAGGCTAAGTATCTGCTCGACTATCGTGGCAAGACTCATATCCGCAACCCATATTCTCAGAGTCAGGCTCCTATCCTGGAGCAGAAGGAGGCGGTGGGTCATGCAGTTCGTGCCGGATATATGTATGCCGGTATTGCCGATGTGGCTGCCCTGACCAAGGATTCTGCCTATATGAAGGTTATCGACCGTATCTTCGAAAACATCGTAGGCAAGAAATACTATCTTACAGGTGGTGTAGGTGCCCGCCATGCAGGTGAGGCATTCGGTGCCGATTATGAGTTGCCAAACATGACTGCCTACAATGAGACCTGTGCAGCCATCTCTATGGTTTATCTCTTCGAGCGTATGTTCCTCCTTCACGGCGAGAGCAAGTATATCGACTGCATGGAGCGTACCTTATATAATGGCGTCATCTCGGGTATGAGCATGGATGGCGGTAGATTCTTCTATCCTAACCCATTGTCAAGCGACGGCAAGTATAAGTTTAATGCCGATGGCAACACCACCCGCCAGCCTTGGTTCGGATGTGCCTGCTGCCCAAGTAACCTGAGCCGCTTCATCCCTTCTATCCCTGGTTATCTCTATGGTGTGAAGGACAACAATATCTATGTGAATCTCTTTGCCGGCAATACATCTACCATCAAGGTGAATGGCAAGGATGTGGTTCTGGAGGAGACTACCGAGTATCCTTGGAACGGCGATATCAAGATTGCTGTGAAGAAGAGCGGCGTAAAGAATGCCAATATTCTGGTTCGTATTCCGGGATGGGTTCGCAACCAGGTGGTTCCTAGCGACCTTTACAAGTATAGCGATGCAGAGAAGCCAGCTTATAGCGTAACTGTAAACGGCAAGGCTGTAGAGGCTGACCTCAATGCCAACAAGGGTTATCTCCCAGTCAAGAACATCAAGAAGGGCGATGTCATCCGCATCCACTTCGATATGCCAGTCCGTACCGTAGTTGCTAATGGTAAGGTAGCTGATGATAAGGGCAAGGTTGCCGTAGAGCGTGGACCATTGGTATATTGCGCTGAGGCTGTGGATAATCAGAATGAGCCAGTGCTCCGTGCCGTCATGGCCAAGAAGCCTGCTTTCTCGCTGGTAGATAACTACAGCATTCAGAACACCGAGACCAAAGGTGCTCCAGCCTTCTCTGTCAAGGCTATCAAGGCTGATGCCCAGATTCTGGAAGAGGGTGCCAATGGCGTATCTGTCAAGAACGATGTGTTGACTCTGATTCCTTACTATGCTTGGAATCATCGTGGAGCCAATCAGATGAACGTCTGGTTCTATCAGAATTTAAGTGTGTTGGATAAATAATTTATGATTAGAAATTGATATTCATCTTGCGTCTGAAATATGGGTGCAAATATACAAAATTTCCTTTATAAGGGGAAAAAAATACCAAAAAGTTTCCTCTATAAAGGAAACTTTTATATAAAATCTTTCCTTTATAAGGGAAATATTATGTTTATTCTACTTCGCTCCAATCAATTGTCAGGAAAAGTCAGAGTGTCTACTATTTCAGTTTTATGAAATTGATAGTGTCTACCTTTTTAGTTTATAAAGTAAAAAAGTGTCTACTGAAATCAGTATGTAGTCAACTAAATATAGGAAAACTACAATACCAGCCATGCTCTTCAAGCGGTCCCTCGGGAATCACGTGATGGGGAACTGGTGAACAAGAGACGGGCAACCGTTGCTCACGTGATGGTCAACGAGTGCCCAAACGGATAGCTACAATTTGGGCAATATGTTGTTGACTTTTTCTCCTTATTATATATAGCTGCTTGCAAAGTTAGTACTTTTTCTTGATAATAAGAAGAATTATGAAGTTTTTTAGAAAAATATCATGAAAAATTTTGTGGTTCCGATAATTTATTATATTTTTGCAAATGTATCCCATGCCGATGGCTGTAAGAGGCATTCTAATGTGCTGATTGTGGCGAGTAGGGAAGTGGGACATTCTGTAAATTGGGAATGGCGTTTGCTAAGCGCTTGTTCATGACAAACTGAAACCTGAGAAATTTCAATTCCCTGTCAAGAACATGGCAACTGGTAGATGCCACGTTGTATGATAATATCATTTAGTATATTAATCATATCGGCGTGGGGTCTGTGGTTGCTCGTTCAACGGGGAAGGGCAATCTCAGGGCCTCAGTTTGTGGAACGGGTGACGGGCATGATCCCCGCTTTTTCTTTTTTATAGTCTAACAACATGAGTGCTTCATGCTTAATAAAAACGAATCTGTCTCTTTGAGTAAAGGACAAAGTCCAGGAGAATCTTCTCCTTCCAGTAGTGTTTTGAAAAACATTATGTCTCTCCGTAGTGTACAAAATGGAGTGTCCCCCGACTATGTATCTAAGTCATGTGCTGATAACTCTACAGATTCTATTCTTAATAAAAATAATCCAACCGCCTCTTCTACAGCAAATGTGGAAGAGACGGTTTGGTTTTTAATGCGTGCTGCTTATGGGAAAGAAAAGAAAGCGAAAGACTTTTTGGAGGCTAAAGGGATTAAAACATTCTTGCCTTTGCAGACACAAACCTATATATATAAAGGTAAGAAAAAACATCGTCAAGTGTCATTGATTCCCAATTTCTTGTTTGTGAAGAGTAGTGAGGAAGAGATGAAGAATTATGTCGGGAAAGGAGAACTTGATTTCTTTCATCATTATTATGTTCCACATAAGGATGACAGAGGACGGCCTTTAGGTAAGAACGGCATAAAACCCTTGGTTATTCCAACTTGTCAGATGGAAAGTTTTATCAAGTGGAATGAGATTAGTGATGATAACAAACTTTTTGTAGCTGATGATAAAATAAAGTTTGCAAAGAACGATGTCGTCAAGATCGTGGATGGCAAGTTTGCAGGCTTAGAAGGTTATGTATGCCGAATCAAAGGACAGTCAAGAATTGGCATAGTTGTAAATGGGGTGGGTACTATCTTTACAGCTTATATTCCTAAGTGTATGTTGAAAAAAGTATAAACGACAGTTTTGCTCTTGTTTTGAATATTAATGTAAAATCAAATTAAATTATAATCTTATGAGAAAAATTAAATTAACTTTTTTGTTGGGAATGTTCCTTGCATCTCTTCCAGCGATAGCGCAAACGGAAGAAGATGCTAAAAATGCGGCTTTAGATTTCTTAAAGCAGAAGAAAGGAAATGCCAAGTTGGAATTGTCTTCATCGAAACTTGATGTAGGGACAACTTCAGCGAATGCAAAAAGTGTTGGAAGTTCTAGTACGAAAAGTACTGGTGAGGTCTACGCCTTTAATGTGCAAGGTGGTGGTTTTGCCTTGGTTTGCACAGGAAATGGAAACACTGCCGTTGCAGGATATTCAGACTCGGGGAGTCTTGATGTGGACAATGTGCCTGAGGCAATGAAAACTTGGCTAACTGGTTATCAGGCAGTCATGGCTTCAAGTTCTTTGGCAACAAAAGAGCCTGGTTGGGAAGGACCGTCGGTAACTCCTGTAGCTCCATTGATAAAAACGCAATGGGGCCAGAGTGCTCCTTATAACTGTAAATGTCCTTCTGATGGAAAGCAAACGGCTATAGTTGGTTGTGTACCAGTAGCTTTGGCACAAGTCTTGAACTACTATCATCAAAATCAAAAAGGAGGAGGTAGCCTAAAGTATGCGCATGTAGATTCTGAAACAGAATATGAGATAGATTATTCTTCTACTACTTATGATTGGAAGAATATGCTTAATTCATATATCGAACCTGGTATTACACAGACTCAGAAAGATGCAGTAGGAAAATTGATGTTGGAGTGTGGTATTGCATGTAAAGCTGATTTTGACTATACCTCAACTAGTGCCAATATGCCGTTTGTTGCCCTCAATAAATATTATAACTACGAGTGTATGTATGTAGCTCGTGAAAGCCATTATTCTATAGGTTGGGGATATTCAAGCGATTACCATATTTCTACGGATAAGTGGATGAGTATGATTCAGGAGGAGTTGACTGCAGGTCGTCCTATTATCTATTCCGCTAGCGATTTACCTGGTGGCTCTGGTATGTATGTTAAGCCTGCTGCAAATCATTGTTTTGTGATAGATGGCATTGATTCTCAAAATTATGTTCATGTCAATTGGGGATGGACGGGCATTGCTGACGGTTATTATGATGTAGCAGTTCTTAATCCAGGCGGTAATTTTAATTATGAGCAAGGTTATCGTTGTGACCATAGTATGATTATTGGCATCAAACCTCGTGCTACCGCTTACTATTCGGATGAAGTTTGCCAACCTTTTGTTGTATGTGACTGGCAGACAGGAAGGGGTGATGCTGTAAAGAGTAAGCAAAAATCAAGTATTTCTACACGGTCTGTTTCGAGTATTGTTACATCTAAGGAAAAAATGATTTTCCAGTTGATTAGTAGTACATACGAAAATAAAAAGTTTGAATTTACGACGGTTTTAGCTAAGGATGGTAAAATCGTCAAGAATTTGCCTGGTGGTTACTATAACGAGACGCTTAACGGATGGCCAAGTATCAATCGTTGGAACTTGTCGCAAGGATTTAATAAAGTACCAACAGAGGTGGCGGATGGAGTGTATGAGATACGTACGGCTTACAAAGATGCTGACGGCAGAATTCAATTATGTCCTGCTCCAAAACAGATTATTCCTACCATGGAAATTGTCAATAAAGGAACTGGTATGATTATTCATGGTTTGGAAGGTGAAGACTTGGTGAAAACTCTGACAATTGAGGATATTCAACCTGCAAGTGAGATTTTTGCTGGTACGAAGTTCTATCTTTATCTCAAGGCTAAAGGATCTACTAACAACTCGTATTTGCAGTTTAAAAATGTAGAAACAGGTAAGGTGTATGGCACTTCAAATACGAGCTCTTTCTCATTTAAACATCTCTATGATAATTATACATCAGTTAAAGCTGTTGGGCTTTCTCCTATCAATGTGGAGAATAGTTTTACGATGCCAGCAGGTAGATATTTGGTTATGTTGCCTGAAGAAGAAACAAGAATTTCTCTTGCCAAAGATTTCTACATTGACGTGAAGGAAAAACCAAGTTATCCGATTTTGGATGGAATAGATTTGGCATGGTGTCATTTTTTTGGATATAATCCTGACGAAACGTACTCGTTAGGTTATAGCCCATTAGAGAATACAGAATGCTTGGAAACTGTCCGTCCGGAGTTCCAGTATGCTAATAAAGTAAAGGAACCTGTAACGGTGAATGTTTATATGATTAATAGGGATAATGGAGCGGAACGTTTAGTGGCTTCTCTAAAGGATTGGACTCCTGGACAAACAAGACCTTTGGGATTAATGCCTTATCCTTTAAGTGGTAATTACGAATTTAAGTGCAAATATTTGACTCCTGATGGTGAACGTGCAAGCCTCATGCCAACGGAAAATTATGAGCGGAAGCCTTATCATAATTATAACATAGAAAATAATGTAGAAGGTGTTTCTTATCCTTGCGAATTGGTTTCTTGGAGTAAAAAGACTAGTACCGCGTCAGAACGTATGGCAGGAACTGGTCAATTTACCACCTCGGTACAATTGGGTTTAAGAATTTCTTTAGATAGTTATGATAAGGGAGCTGTTATAACAAAATATGCTGTTGTCAAAGCTTTGTTTTTTGATAAGAAATCTAAGGAAGTTGTTGTGGATTCTGTTACTAATGTGATTATTGCAAATAAATTGATATGCTCATATACTCTAACTCCTCAACTTACGGATAATTCCAAGTATAGTGTTTGTGTCCTTTATGCTAATCATAATTGGGGTTGGAGTAGGAATGAATATTCTTATGTTTTGAATTCAGATAAGTCTATAGCTGAATTTGAATTGGTTAATGATGGTACGACAAGCATAGCCAAAATCTCAACTTTCAGCTCCATCTTCAAACAAGGTGAGACTGTAAGGGTATATGATATGAATGGTATTCTTGTTAGGACTTTAGCAGCTTCGCCAGATTTATGGAGTAATTTGTTATCTACATTGCCTTCTGGTGTCTTTGTTCTGAAGTCTTCGTCTCAGACAATTAAATTTAGAAAATAATAAAGTTCCCCTACGTCTATTGGCGTGGGGGCTTTCTGATAAACATTTTAAATAGTTAGTTTTATGAAACGTATTGTTTATGTAATGTTGGCATTGATTTTTATGTTGATGCCAAGTTTGGTGAAGGCGCAAGGAGATTTGGCAGCCTTTGATTTGAAAGGAAAAGTAAAGCTGTGTACCTGGGTGAACCACAAGGCTGGTTGCATTTATAAGGGCTTTTCGAAAGATGCCAATAAAGAAGTGCTTCTTTTTGCTCAGAACGGTCGTTGTTTGAAGTGGAATGGAGGAACCTTTGTCAAAATGGGTGGTGATGCTCTTTATTCCGAATGTTCAAGGGATGCTAAGGGACGTATTACAAGTGGCGAACTTTACACGGCTTATTATAATCCTGGTAGTGGTGAAGATACATTTACTTACAACGCTAAAGGTAAGTTGACAAAACATACTTATGAGGATGCTGGAATGTCGATTGTGACAACGTTTGCTTATGGGACTGATGGTAATGTAAGTTCGACAATCTCTAAGATAGAGGACTATAATACGGAGAAGACTTCTACGATAAAGGTTTCATATACTGTTCAAGCTAAGGATGCTAAAGGTAATTGGACTAAAAGACTTGCCAGAAGAACTAATGGTTCTTCTTGGGTAGAGACAAGAACCATTACTTATTATCCTGCAAAATAATAATTAAGGGCAATAGATTTACATCTTTCAGATGCAATTGCCCTTTAAAAGTTATTGCGCTATAAACAATCATTAAACTTAATTCTATATGATTAAAAACTATTTTTTTGTGATATTGGCAGCAGTGACAATGTTGTTGGTATCTTGCGGCAATTCCCAAACTACTCCACAAGAAATAGATGGAGTAGAGTTTACTGGTAATGGTCTTTTGGGCAATTTTCCTTATATGATGGCTCGCTATGATTCGGAGCGAGCTAATTTAGAACGAAATCTGAATGGTGCGGGGGTGTTAGAAAAGAGGAACTTTGCGAAAGAAAATGAATTTGATATTGAAAAAATCGCAGAAGAACTTGATGGTAAGGAAGTGCCTTTTGAGATTAGTACAGGTGGTAAGATAGAAGAAATTAAAGGATTTAAATTCAAGGTTGTTAAATCTGTGGGAGGTTATCTGCCTTGTATGAAAATACGTATTGAAGGACCAGCTGGATATGATGCAGGATGGAGTGAAAAAGGTATAGAAGCTTGTGTGCCTGTAGATAAGGATGGTAATATTCTTAATTTCCATGAGTCGCTTGGTCGTTTTTGGTTGCATCTTGGGAGTATTGTTGGTGCTTATTCTTATCCTTTAAAATATGATAAGAATTACAAAGAAATGCTCCAAAGAAATAATATCTTAGACCGTTTTGTTAAGATTGTAGCAATGGATGAAGAGACTTTTGAAAAAACACAAGCGAAAATGCGAGAGGCTGAAGAAAAGGCTTTAAACGAGGAGGCGAAAGACAATGATTTGTCCAAAGTAGAATTCTCTGAAAAAGGTTGCGAACCTATTGTATTAGGGAAAAAGGTAAATCAATTTCCTTCGAAATGTAAGGGGTTCTATACTCATTATAGATGGAATATAGATAAACTCTCTCATACGAAGAATTTTACATTCTTTAATGGAACCGATACTGTTGTGCATGTTGAGTCAGATTTAAGTTCTGCGGAAATTTATAAAATATTTGTTTGCTCTCCAAAGATAAATGTGAAATTTGATAATGGTAAGACATTGAGGGCTGGTATGAAGTTAGTCGAAGTTGCTCAGACATTTGGCGATGATTTTAAGGCTTCGTGGACTCCAGAAGAAATAGGTCCATTTATTCATTTTGGTCTATATGGTGGATATCCTGCAGATGAAGAAACCTTGAAACGAGAAGCTTTAGAGCGTATAGAAGAACTTTATGGTTGTTTTGAATATCTTGATTTGAGTCCTAAAGATGTGCTACCAAATGCTGTGCTGGAGAGTGTTATCCTTTGCTTGCATGAGTAACTTTCAAATGTTGTTGTATAATAAAATTTTGATTCATGAGAAAGTATATATTTTTGTTGGTGATGTTTGTGTTGACATTCTGTTCATGTGGAGAGAAGGGTACAACTTATTCTGAGACAGATTTTAATGGAGAAGGAGTGTTTGGTGCTTTGCCTCAAATGTCCGCGCGAATGTCCAGTATTGTAAAACCTGCAATGGATAAAATGAATGAGAAATATCCAAAGTTAGCTTCTGATGATCCGAAAGATAAGAAAGAGGTGGTGAAAGGACAAGAGTTTAATGATTATCTTAACTCTATTTCAGAGGAAATTGTTGAAACTTATGGTAAGGATAATCTTGAAAGTTGGGTAAAGGAAATCCAGAAAATGTCAGATATTAAGAGATTTCATATTATTAATGACTTGGGACTTCCCATAGAAAACCAGCGTGTGTCAATAATAGGTGCTGATGTTTTCTTTAATATAACTTTTAAATTTACTATTCATCTTGGGCGAGCAAATGAGAAAGAATTTATGCCTTGGATTTTGTTTTTTGATGCAAATGGTAAATGTCTGTATGGTAAAGAATGTGTTTTGTTGCCTAATTTTGGATTTCAGTCTTGTTATGTGGAAATAGCTGTCCCTTATAAAACCCCAATAAGTGTACTAAAAGATCCAGATGGTGCTACTCAAAAGAATATAGAGTTTTGTAAAAAGATGGATAAGGTTACAAGAATTAAAATCGTAAAGGCATTAGATGCGCCAAAATTCCTGGAAACTGAAAGGTAATTGGTAATGTTGGTTTAATAAATGTTTTAAATAGGATAATTTTTTATTATTAAAAATGTAATTATGAAGAATTATACTCGAATTAACAAAAGTATATTGCTTATATTGCTTTCCTCTTTTGTGTGTATAAGTTCCTTGGCAGGGCCAAGAAGTTATGCTCAAGCAAAGGCTATTGCGGAAAAGCAAGCGGCTAAGTTGGGAATACAAATTGATGAAAATAGTTCTCCAGCCTGCAAGGCTAAGAGTTTTGGGGGCGAGACAAATTCACAGACGGTTAGTTGCTATGTTTTTGCCAATAGTGAAGATAAAGGATTTGTTATCGTTTCTGGAGATGACAGATTTCCAGAAATTATAGGATATTCTGATGAGGGAACTTTTAATGAAAATGAACTTCCTGATGGCCTCACGTATTTTATGAAATCATACCAAGCGACTGTAGATAAAGTGTTAGGGAATGATGAAACGACTATTCGTAATTTGGAGGTAGAAAAAAATATTCGTTCAAGTTTGAATGCGATAAAGGTGGAACCACTTTTAGGAAACATAGCTTTTGGTCAGGATAATCCTTATAATAAGATGTGCCCCCTTTATGATGGAGGTTCTTTACATGCTGTTACTGGATGTGTTCCTGTGGCAATGGCGCAAGTGATGGCGTATTATAGGTATCCAAAAACACTTCAGGCAGATATTCCTGGCTATGATTACAGAAAGGGTCAGATGACTTCTTCTATATCAAAGGGAGAGGCTTATGATTGGGCTAACATTCTGCCTACTTATTATAACGTGTCTTATACGGATACAAATGCAGATGCCGTGGCAAAATTATTATTTCATTGTGGGGCAGCTATTCAGGTTCAATATGGTCCTTTGTCAGGTGGTAATTTAGAACCATCCCAGTTGGCTAAGTTTTTTGGTTATGATGCAGACTTACTGAATAAAGTATCTCGTAGTGAAGTAACATTATCTCAATGGGTAGAGCTTATTAATAGAGAATTACAAGCAGAACGTCCTATTATTTTTAGTGGATTCGATTCAACAGGTGGGCATGAATTTGTCTGTGATGGTGTCGATGAATCTGGTTTGTATCATATAAATTGGGGATGGAATGGTTCTCGTAACGGCTATTTTGACCTGATGGTCTTAAATCCAGATTATGAAGGCGCAGCCTCTGTATCTTCAAAAGATGGTTATACAAAAGTTTTAGAAATATTGATTGGAATTGCTCCTGACAATGGTGTAAAAGATAGTCCTCTTTTTGAACATGCAACTTCTCATATTAATTTAATGATAACATCAAAAGTAATTTGGCAAAAAGATACTCGCACGAGTAGTTCTGATAATTTCAAAGGTACGATGACATTTGAATTTGGTAACTTATCAGACAAAGACTTTGATGGATATGTGGCAGTCGGAGTTACTCAAGGTAATGGGAATGTTATAATTGTTTCGGATAAAAAGAAACTTCATTTGAATAAAAGGAAGCCTTCTAGCTATTCAGGTTGGGATTTTGAACTTCCATTTGAGTATGCTTTCCCTGTTGGCGTTTCAAAATTGTCAGTTTTTTATAGTTATGATGGTCGAAAATGGAATGAGGGTGTGTTTCATATGAGTGATTCGTGGCGTAGAGGAGTAGTTTACGTAAAAGCCACAGAGCAGAATATTCGAGTTTCGAAATGTCTTGATTTGACAGCAGATATTGTTGCCAATGATGAAGTTATCCAAGGAGATGAGAATGTTTTTCAATTCTCACTTCATAACAAAATGTTTGAGGAATACATGGGTAAGATTGATATGTATGTTAGTGATAACGATGTAAAAACTGATTCACCAAAGGAACATTTTAATCTGTCTGTGCCAGCGTTAGGGGATATTACGAGAGCGTTTAAATTGAGGACAAATTCTGAAAATGTATATTTTTGGTTGGTAGATGAGGAAGGAGAAGAACTTGTGTGTGGTAAATGTATCCCAACAGTTGCTTATGAAAATCCTTCGATTGTTTTAATAGATGCTTATAGTAATGCGACCCCGGGAGCTTATGATGTAGAGCATGCTTGCTATGTTGAAGGTAAAGGGTTAGTTAAGGCTCCTTTAGCACAAGATAATAAGGCTGTGTTTAACTTTGTTCTCAAAAATAAGGGTTCTAAGGCTCGTTTTAAATATGTTGTGTCAATGACGGGTAAGCCAAATAATCGTTGCAAACAGGTAGAAAAGACAATATGGATGGAGGCTAATTCTACAGAAAATTGTACAGTAGAGGTTAGTCCTGATGAAGTTGGCAGTCGTTTTATAATAGGAGCTATCACCATTAGTTCTGTGGCAGGGGTTAAATTAAGTTCTGATGTTGAGAAATATAAGCTTTATGTTGTGGGGAGTTCTTTAGCTTATCGTATGTCTGGTAATGAATTGCCTGTGTATGTAGGTGGAACTTCTACGATGATTTCGATGCCACATAGTGAAAACTTTCAAGTGTTAGGAGGAAAAGGATGTTTGAAAATTATTTCTGATCGAGAAAGAAAAATGACCATTTATAATTTGGGTGGTCAAAAGATGAAAGAGGTTTTGGTGGATGCTGGTGAGCAGAAAGTTCCAATTGCCCCAGGTTTGTATATTATCTTAGGAAAGAAAATCGTAGTATGGTAATAGTTTAAATTAATAATTTATAATTATGAGAAAGTTATATTGTTTGATAATTTTTGTTGCATTCATGTTAGTTGTAGCTTGCAAGGAAACTGGTAATAAGGTGGATGGACTGGCTACAAATGACAGTGTGCAAGTGGCAGATACCCTTTTTGCTGATAGAGTGGTTCAGAATGCAGAGCAAAATGAGGAGAAGGAAAATCTTGCACTTGGTGGCAAGGGCGATATTAAAAACAGAAATATGGAGTCCATGTTCTTGCCTTTGCAAAAGTAGTAAATGAGGTGGTACCATCTTTACGGCTTATGTTACTAAGGGTATGCTGGAGAAGAAGTAAACCTGCCTCTATTTTAAATTGTTTAATCAATAAAAAAATAAAATATGAATAAGAAAAATGTGGTAGCCATAACTATGGTTTTGGCTCTTGTGAGTGTTCAAGATGTTGCTGCTCAGAGCTTTTGGAAAACATTAGGAAAGGTAGCAGAGAAAGTGTTGACAACTGACACAAGTAATAGTTCAACGAATAGCAGCTCTAGTAGTTTATCTGGTTCTTCATCTAATAATTCTCTTGGTAACAAGACGGGTATAGGTGCTAGCTTTACTGTTTATGGAGTTGACTTGAAGGTAACAGGCTGTGAACATTGGGGAGATGATGTTGTCGTAAGATTGTTGTTGACTAACAATACTTCTTCTGATGTGAAGTTTGGCATTGGTTCTACTGGACCACATATGGAAAGCTATCGTGTAGCTTATAGTCCTGACGGAAAAAATCACGAGATAGAGGGTTATATTAATGGTGAAAATGCTGATTTCGTGAAGAGTCTGCCTGTAGGCATTCCTGTTAAGGGCTATGTGTTGGTTAAGGATTATGATAAGAAATATACATCAATCCAGTCTTTAAAGTTTACGTGCAATGATGAACATGGTCAAGGTTCTTCAGATATTAATAAGTCGCTCAGATTGGAAGTGAGAAATCTTCCTGTTACTTTTGCACAGAATACGAATCTTAGCAACATTTACTGTTCGCTTCCTACATTGTATGTTCAATACAATAATTGTACTCGGATAGGTAATACCGTAACGGTTAATATGGCTTTTAAAAATCTATCAAGTTCAGCTAAAGGACTAGACATAGAATACGGAAACCATATAGCTTATGATGCGGAAGGAAATTCTTATACTCCAGAAGTGAAATTGGCAGCACGAACTCTTCAACCTGAGATTCCAGTAAAAGCAACCTTTACAATACAGAATGTTCCTGCTAATGTTACAGGCTTCAGCTATATCAAGATTCCTTTTGAGGATAAATACTATATTGAGATGCGTAATATCAACTTCAAGTAAAGAAGCCTTTTCTATATAAAAAATCCTCGTAAGCTCAAATTCTGCTTACGAGGATACCTTATACCCCTTTCAATAGCATCTTCCAAAGTGGTATAATTTGGATGATATTGCCATCGAGGTTAATCTCTTTTTCTTCATCCATCGTGATGATAAATAACTCCTTGCAATCGAAGCGTTTGGCGTAAGCCAGGAGGGCTTTTGTTTCTCGCTCATAAGTCTTATCATCCTGTATGCTATAGGATACTTGGATGGCTTTACCATGCTCAAATAGACAAAAGTCAACTTCTATATTGTCATTGTAATAATATAGGTCTTCACCATACGTCTCATAGAGATAAATGGCAACCATATTTTCCAATAGGGATGTTTCAGGATCAAGCAGGAAGAGGTTCAGAATTCCATTATCGATGAAATAGTATTTCTTGTTAGAAATCTTGTCTTGCAATTTTGCTTCAATGTTTTCTATAGAAAAAATCATGCAAGTTTCCTTGATGTATTCAAGGTAATCTACGATAGTTTCTTGCTTGACCTTTCCTGCTACTGTAGATACGATATTTGCAAGACGATTGTAGCTTTGTGGCTGTTTGATGCTCTCAGCTAATTTCCTGACTAATACTTTTAATCCTGTAGTGTTACGTATATTGTATCTACTGATTAAGTCGCCAAAATATATCTTATTGTATAGATTGCCTAACCATTGACGCTTGAATGATTCTTCTCGGATGACTAACTCTGGTAATCCTCCAAAGTGGAAATATTCATTGAAAGTTCGTTTGATAGGAGCGTTGTCAAGGTATTCCCACTGCTTTTCTAATTGGATGTTCTTGGATTGGAGGAATTCCATGAAGGAAAATGGAAATACATTTTGAACTATATAACGTCCGTCAAGAGTTGTGGAAATTTCTTTGCTCAACATCTTTGCATTGCTTCCAGTAATATAAACAAGGTATTTATGGTCTGCAAGTCGGCGTGCAAATTTTTCCCAACCATCCACTAATTGAATCTCGTCAAGCATGAAGATTGGCTTATGGGCAAATAATTCTTCGTATGCTTGTTTGATGAGGTCGAGGTCGCTGAGTTGGATGTCTGCTAAACGGTCATCTTCGAAGTTGAAGTAGAGAATTTCTTCAATGGAATGGCCTTGCTGTGATAGGTCATGTATGCGTTGGTATAGCATATATGACTTACCAGCCCGGCGAAGACCTACCAATACGTAGCATGAATGAGGTTCAAATTCGACATTGCGTCTAATGAAACTCAATTCTTTTACCATTTGTTGGTTCTCTAATATCAATTTCTTATAGCTATATTTTTATCCCATGGCGAAAGTGATCGGTATCGGTTCGTAAATGCTAAGTAAATTCTGCTCGAAATGGTATTTTTACCCCATTTCGAGCAAAATAGCGTGCGTTTATTTTGCTCGAAACGATATTTTTTGTATATTTGCAGCAAAATAAACGAAAGGATTATGGCACAGAAAATTATCGGAAGAAAGCAGGAGATTAAGGAACTCCTGGATCTTTACAAGGAAAATAAACCTGTTTTTGCAGTAATATATGGTAGAAGAAGGGTCGGAAAAACCTTTCTCGTAAGAGAATTGTTTCAGGATAAAATGAGCTTTTACCATACGGGTTTATCTCCTTACGAGTTAAGTGGTCAAAAAATAATGGAGCAACAGTTGACTAGCTTTTACTCCAGTCTTGTTCGCTATGGCAGCAAGGGTAAGAAGGTGCCATCCTCTTGGCTCGAAGCTTTTGATGCACTCATCAATCTCTTGGAAGAGCAAGATGCAGACAAGCGTCAGGTGATATTCATAGATGAATTGCCATGGCTTGACACTCCCCGCTCGGGATTTGTTACAGCATTAGAGCATTTTTGGAATGGATGGGCTGCAGGAAAGCAGAATATCATGCTTATCGTCTGCGGCTCTGCCACGTCATGGATTTCAGACAAGCTATTAAACAATAAAGGCGGTTTGTTTGATCGCACAACTGATGAAATCAAGTTGCGCCCGTTTACGTTGGGCGAATGCGAAGAATACTATCAGGCTAACAACATCGTGATGTCTAAGTTCGACCAGATACAATGTTATATGGCTACAGGTGGCATTCCTTATTATATTTCCATGCTGCAGAAAGGCAAAAGTCTGGCTCAGAATATGGACAGGCTTTTCTTCGAACCTGCAGCCAAACTCGGTTTAGAGTTCGACCGCCTCTATTCTTCTCTCTTTACTAATGCGGAGGATTGCATGACTATCGTGCGTCTTCTGGCTCAAAAAAGACAGGGATATACGCGAAAAGAAATCGTTTCGCTTACAAAAATGCCTGATGGCGGTGGACTTTCAGCTACATTAAAATCACTCGAAGTGAGTGATTTCATAACATCGTATGTTAAGTATGATTATCCCAAGCGTGAGGTATATTTCCGTCTGACAGATTTCTACAGTAAATTCTATTTGTCATTCATAGATGGCAGAAAGACGACAAATCCGCATTTCTGGCAAGACAACCTGCTGACACCTGAGCTGACAGCATGGCGAGGTTTTACCTTTGAATCTCTTTGCTATTATCATCTGCCACAAATCAAGCAGGCACTCGGTATTAGTGGAGTGCAGACAGAGGCGAGTCCCTGGAAAAGCAGAAAAGAGAAAGATGGTGCGCAGATAGATATGATTATTGACAGAGCCGACCGTATCATCAATGTTTGTGAAATGAAATTCTGTGAGGATGATTTCTCCATCAATGCTGCTTATGACAAGAATCTGCGCCATAAACTGAGTACGTTTGCTGAAGAAACGAAATGCAGGAGTTCCTTGCATCTTACATTGGTTACTACTTATGGGCTTAAGTTCAACGAATATGCCGGTCGGGTACAAAGTGTCGTTACAATGGATGATTTGTTTAAATAACTGATATCGTTCTTTAACGCAAGTACTTACGATAGTCGATGTAAGTACTTGCGATGATTGATGCGAGAACCGGAAATAGCCAACTGGCAAAATATAAACAGCCAACTGGAAAACTGCAAACAGCCGACTAGCGCATTTGTCGCTAGTTGGCTGTTTTACTGGAACAGTTATCGAAACCTCCTTTATTTTGTTTTCGTATAGGCTTCCTGCCAAATACTCTTCACTCTTCACCAAAAGCCCCGAATCCCCTGTGTTTATCGGCATTCTGAGGGGTGAAGAGTATTCGGGCACTCTTCACCTACTCTTCACCACTCTTCACCCTTCAGTTCTGGCTGATTTGCAATCCACCTATCAGTCTTTCGTCTCAGTTCCCGTTTCTGAAGGTGAAGAGTGGTGAAGAGAGGGTGAAGAGATAAAAACAACTCTTCACCCCTCGGAATGCCGATAAACACAGGGGTTTTCGGCCGAAAGGTGAAGAGTGAAGAGTATTTTGATGATAGCTTCGTTTATTTCTTAAACAGTCTTTGGTTTCGCCTTCCAGACGATGCAAGTCATTAAGACAGACATCAGGGCTGCGCCAATCCAGAAATAATTGATGTAGGTAAAGTCGTAAGTTTCTACGCCATTTACCAGATGCTTGTTGCCCTCGATGAGCAGACCGCTCATGATGTCCTGGATGCCGGCACCCACATAACTCGCTACGCCGACAACGCCAAGAGCAGCAC
>JAJWOH010000148.1:0-6943 GCA_021635485.1 Segatella copri
GCGTTAGTCAACTGTTATGCGCCAACTATTATCTAAACTTTCTACATACCCTTTTTTGTTTATACAAAATCTTTGTTAATCCCGATTCGTATATACCTTAGAATGTATACTTCAAACCAACCTGACCACGCCAGCGGCTGTAGTAATCACTATAGCTCTTGTAAGCATAAGCACCGGTGAATCGGTAAACACCACCTCCCTGATAATCAACAGGAGAATAGTAGGTGCCGAAGCCATCACCATAGGTATGACCCCAATCCTTGTTCAAGAGGTTGCCCACGTTGAGGATATCGAAGGTCAACTCGATGGAGTTAATCTGACCAGCTACCTTGAAGCTGTACTTCTGACCGAAGTGAACATCGAAATGATGCTCGAATGGCAGGTTATCTGCATAACGCTCGTAGTACTCGCCACGGTGCTTGCTGAGGTAAGAATCCTCTGCAATCCACTTCTTCAACATCTCACGCTGCATCTCCTCGGTGAGCTTATCGCCATGGTTATCACCAAACATGCGCTTGGTGAAGGTATTGTTGTTATACTTGGTCTCCTCGAAACGCATCTTGTCAATCTGTGCATCGGTTGGGATGTAGAACAGGTCATTACCCCTGGAACCATCCTCGTTCACGTCACCATAATAATAATAGGTGTAAGGTGAACCGCTCTTAGCCTGGTAGATGACACCCAGGGTTGTCTTCCACTGCTTCTGATGACCGTAGTCGATGTGGTAGTAGGCAGAAGCCTGGATGCGGTGAGGCACGTTGTAGGCAGAGTTACCCACCTCCAAATCGTTGCAGTCGCGATGAGTATATTGATAAGTCCAATTACTCTTAGCCACAGAAGAACCACCATTGGCAGCACTGCGAGAACGGGTCCAGGTGTAGCTTGCCATCAGGTCGAGACCGAAGTCGAAATGCTTCTCTGCCTTGAGCGAGAGGTTAACGGTATAACCCTTAGAGGTATTGCCGAGGACATAGACACCTGCAATAGGAGTACCTTTCACTACACTCTGATAGAGCGGACGGTTGTCCCACTCGTAACCATACTTCTGAGAGAAGGTTTCACCACTCTGCTCCTGAGCCAGATTCTTATAGAGAATATCATTCAATGTCTTTGAGTAGATGGCCTCAGCAGTCCAGTCGATGCCCAACAGTTCAAAGTCGAAACCGAGGTTAAGACGGAGGTTCTGGGCAAACTTGAAGTTCTTGCTGCAAACGGCAATATTCTGGTTACCGGCACTTACCTTCATCTTGTCGGCATTGGCATTCTGCTTGTTAGGGTCGAGGATAAGCTCCAATCCCTTGGTAGAAGAGATGCTGCTGTCGTATGAAGAAAGCTGCAGACCTGTGCCCGAGAAGTTATTGCTTACCCAAACGAATGGGATGCGGCCGGTGAAGACACCTGCACCACCACGGAGGATGAACTTACGGTCATTGTTGATGTCCCAACGAAAACCTACACGAGGCGAGAGCATTGGCGAGAAGCTAAGCTTATCGTTGGTCTTCAATCCCCATCCCATCTTCTCAGACAAAGCGTTGAACTCAGGATTCTCCATTGGTGTATCGAAGAACACTGGAATATCCAGACGGAGACCATAGGTCAAGGTGAAGTTGTTGGTTGCATTCCACTTGTCCTGTGCATAGAAACCGAGCTGACCAGATGAGAACTCAGAAGCCCAGTTAGGGTCGCCGGTAACTTCAGTGTTAGCCTGACCGTAATAGTACTGGTTCATGTAGGCCTTATTAGGGTCCAACTGTCCAGCCATATAGTCATCGTAATAAGACTTGAAATTGTCATAACCCTTGAAGGTATATGAACCGAACTTATCCGAGATGAACATGTTCTTGAAATGGTAGAACTCGTTGTGGGTACCGAAGATGAAGGTATGGTTACCACGGAGCCAAGTCAGGTTGTCCTCAATGGTCCAGATATCCTGGTTCAGATAGTTGGCCTGAGAGTTACGCTCAGTACCGATGTTGACAGTACCGCTACCTACGCCCGTGATGGAAATCATCGGGAGATGCGCCTTGATGTCACGGCTATCGCGTACCCTTACGAAGCTGACACGAGCCTCATTGCTCACGTTTGGCGAGATACGACTCTGAAGCTCAGCGATGAACGAGTTGGTATTACTCTTGAACGGATAGCTGTAAGCATATGAGTTCAAACTGCTGGCACTACCGCCACCACTCAGCTGCTCTGCCTTGACCAAGCTCCAGCGGATGGCAAACTTATTGAACTCGTTGATATTCCAGTCGAGTTTCAAGCCAGCCTTATCGCTCTTGGTGTAGATATCCTGGTTACTGTAGTAATCGTTGAAGTTGACGCCCTGCTTCTCAGCTATCTTCTGGAGCATGGTGAGAATATCCTTTGCCTGCTCTGTATTCACCTTGGAATTGCCTGAATCTACACCATAGAGATTAGGATACTCCTTGTTGGTGCGCTCGTAGTTGGCGAAGAAGAAGAGTTTGTTCTTGATGATTGGTCCACCCAGGGTAACACCCATGTTATACTGGGTCTGCTTCTGATACTTTGGAGCATAACCTGTACCATCGAGGTAAGGATACTTGGTACCGATGAGGTCCTGGTTGTAGCCATAGTAGTAAGCCGAACCGTGGAACTGGTTGGTACCGCTCTTGGTGATGGCATTGATGGCACCACCGGTGAAACCGCTCTGGCGCACGTCGAAAGGAGCCACAGATACCTGAATCTGTTCGATAGTCTCCATGGAAACAGGCTGAGCACCCGCCAGACCGCCATTGTTACCGCTGGGAGCCAGACCGAACACGTCGTTGTTTGCCGCACCATCAATCATGAAGTTGTTATAGCGGTTGTTGACACCAGCGAACGACATATTGCCGGAATTGGTAACCGTGAGCTGTGGGTTCAATCGAGCCACATCAGCAATGCCGTGGGTGATACTAGGCATATTGTTAATCTGTTCGGCATTCATACTGGTGGCAGCACCTGTGCGGGAAGCAGCAAGACCCGCCTTACCCGAAACAACAACCTCCTGAAGCTGCTTGGCATCTTCCTGAAGAGAGCAAGAGAGATTTTGGCTTTCACCCAAGTTCAGACTGACATTGTTGAAAACCTTGTCCTTATATCCGATATAAGAGATACTTACCTTGTAAGGACCACCCGGACGCATACCCTGAATAGTATAGCGACCATCTACATTTGTTACAGCACGATACACAGTACCAGATGGCTGGTGTGTAGCAGTAACTGTAGCACCAATAACGGTTTCGCCATTGGAAGAAATCTTACCACTAATGCCCGAAGTGGTAATCTGAGCCATTGCTGAAGTCACCACGAAGGCGAGCAAAGCCAGAAGTAGTTGCAATCTTTTCTGCATGTTGTTTAAATTCTTTTGTGAATAAATAAAGAGAGAACCGCCCACCTCGTACCGTGTGCATTCACTCTTATAAACAAATATGTTGCAAATATAAACATTATTTTTGAAACAACAAGCAAAAAACAGAGAAAAATGATAGAATATACCAAAAAGATGCAAATAAACGAAAAAAAAAAGATGCACTTCCCTCGAAAAAGAGAAGTGCATCGGAATGATATTATACTAATGTATAGTACGATAGTCTACACAGATTCTGATTCCCAGAACTCACCCATTAGTTGAAAATGTAACGGATAGAGAACTGGATAGAATAGGTAGAGTTGAAGCTTGTGTAGTTGGTGTATGTCTTAGACAATACATCCTTACCATTCTTCTGGAACTGGTAAGCATTCTTCGTAGCGTCATACTTCAAGAGAGACATGTTGTTGACAGTCTTGTAAAGACCCCAGCTGCTGTTGAGCAAGTTGGCAAGGTTCTTGATATCTACACCAAACTGAAGAGTATTCTTCTGACCTGCTACGTTGAGATAGAAGTTCTGGTTGAACTTGAAGTCCAACTGATGATGCCAAGGCATTACAGCACCACCACGCTCAGCATACTCACCCTTGTGATTCTTCAAGTAATCATCCTGGTTGATGTAGTTCCAGAAGTCATTCTTCTGTGCTTCAGCAGTATAGCCACCATAGTCAACGAATGTCCACTTGTCGAGAGCCTCTCTAGACTCTGGGATGAAGATGAGGTTGTTAGAACCATAGTCACCAACAACGTTGCTAGTCATTGTGTATGAGTAGCGTGTGCAGCTATAGCCACCTGCATAACCTATGTTCATGCCCTCGTAGATAAGACCTACCTCAGAACCGAAGTGCTTAGCATAGTCCTTCTTGTAAGAAGCAGAGATGAGCAAACGGTTAGGAGCTACGTATGTACCATAACCCAACTCCTTATCATTGTTACCGTTGATAGAGTAACGGTTGTTATAGTATGCAGAAGAAACCTGGTCGCCTATACCATCACCGTAAGACTTAGCCTTAGAATAGGTGTAAGAAGCAGAGAGGTTCAAACCAAATGCAAACTTCTTAGCCAAAGATGCGGTGATAGAATAGTAGTAAGCCTTGTTACCTGCATTGGTAATTAAGTAAGGATTAATCTTTGACTTTGTATTGCTAGAGAAAGACTTACGAATATCACCAGAGTTAGCTAATTCTATCTTCTTTTCACCATCCCAATAACGATCCACATTGACAACTGTAGCTGGGTTGAAGTCGCGGCTATAGATACCCTCCAAAGAGAAGTCGATATCATAAGGCAACTTAGCATCCAATGCCAAAGAAGTCTTCCATGTAGCATTCATCTTCAACTTCTTGTCGATGATGGTAGGAAATTCAGGAGCAGCAGCTTCATCACGATTGACAGCCAAGCCCAACTCCTGGAGTCTCTTAACCTGATCATCACGGTTTACATAGAACTTATCCATCACGTAATCTGCGACAGAATTTGCTTTTTTAGGATAGAAATATGTATACTGACCGCAACCAGCGTTACCTACAGCAGATACGAGCCATACAAATGGCAAACGACCGACGAAATAACCTGTACCACCACGGAGTACAAGCTTGTGATTGCCAAGGATATCCCAGTTGAAACCTACACGAGGAGAAACTGTTAATGGAGCATCTGGCAACTGGTCTGTGGTATACTTGTTCATATTGCCATTATTGTCTTTCCACTCCAATGCAGCAAAATTCTTATTGTAGTTGTTCTCCAACTCTGGGTAGATAGGCAACTCGAAGCGCAAACCTGCTGTCAAGCGGAAACGCTCAGAGAAGTTTACCTGATCCTGAATATAAGCAGAGAACTGCTGATACTTCATAGTAGCCTTAAACTGACCGCTGCCATCCATAGGGAATGTTACACCATAAGCAGATGGAGCACCGCCAGCCATAAATGCCTCTGGAGAATCGTATACATAGTAACCAGCAGAAGCGGCACCGAAGCCGTTCACTGCCTTATTGGTCTCAAACTGAACACCAGCAGTGAAATTCTGGATGCCCATAGTCCAAGAAGCCTCATCAGTAGCTACGAATGTCTTTACCTGACGGAGGTTGCCCTCTGTAAATGGATCAGGACCAAAGCCCATATAATAAGCACCATCCTTCAAGATATCCACAGTAGGGAATATACCACCTACGTAAGAACGAGGCTCATCCTGATAAGAGTATGTCAAACGGAGCACGTTCTGAACGCCACCCCACTTAGAATTCCACTCACCAGCTAAAGAGGTAAAGTTCTTCACCTCATCATAACGAGAACTCTCGAAATAGAGACCAGCATTGGCTGTACGACCAGACTGGCTCTTGCCACCTGAGATAGAAACGCCATCAGATGTGCCACCAGGATAAATCACATAATCCTTGAATGGAGATGTAGAGTTAGATGGAGTTTTAGAATCCTTCTCGTGGCTCTTAGAGAAACGCAAGTTGATCTTGTTGTTCTCATTGATGTTCCAGTCGATACGAGCCAAGAACTTATAAGAAGGAGTATCGAGAGAATAACCCTGATAGCGACCTGGGTTATAATTGTATTTATTCTGAAGGAATGAGAGCATATTGTCCATATCGCTCACCAATGGACGGTGAACGGTACCATTAGAAGGACTCCACTCATCAGAAGTGCTGAGACGAGCTGTACCAGAAGGACCAGCAGAGATGTTGCTCTGATACTCACCATTGGCAAAGAAGAACAACTTATCCTTGATGATAGGACCACCGAAGCTGGCACCCCATGTAGTAGAATGAGACTGGAGACGATTCAACTCATAATCGCTTACCTTGTTACCACGCAAGTGAGAGTTGGTAGTGTACATATAAGCTGTACCCTTGAAATCATTGGTACCGCTCTTGGTTACGGCACTGATAGCACCGCCTGTAAATCCACTCAAACGAACATCGTATGGAGATGAAGATACTGAAATCTGATCTAATGCATCGAGAGAGATTGGTGAGCCGCTACCTGGCAGGTTACCACCAATACCGAAAGCGTTGTTGAACGCTGCACCATCCACAGTAACGTAAGACTGACGGTAGTTACCACCACCTACAGAGAAACCGCTACCTACGTTGGCACCCTGTGGAGTCAACTTCAAGAGGTCGTTCATGCTACGGGATACGGTAGGAACAACCTCTATTTGGTCGGCATTAATACTTGTTGTTGCACCAGCACGGTCGGTGCGCATGTTGTTGTTACGACTGGCTACAACTACCACGTCTTCCAACTGAGCTGCATCCTCAGCCAAAGTCTCGTTCAAGACTGTATTCTGACCAAGAGAAAGAGAAATGCCCTTTACCTGCTTGTTCTTGTAACCCACGTAGGTTACTTCCAAAACATAAGGTCCACCCGGGCGCATACCCTGAATAGAATAACGACCATCGATGTTGGTCACTGCACGATAGACTGTACCAGAAGGTTGGTGAACAATCTTGATTGTAGCGCCTATGACGTCTTCGCCATTAGCTGTAATTTTACCACTAACGCTAGATGTGGTAATCTGCGCCATGGCTGTGGTTACCATAAAGGCCAGCAAAGCCACTA
>JAJWOH010000149.1:0-6937 GCA_021635485.1 Segatella copri
TTAATTTTCAACAACTTAGGCTACATGTTCCGGATTTTATCCGGACAGTAGTGATCCAATATATCAAAGAATGCAGATAGAAGAGAAGAAATATAAACCAACACCAGAGGCTATAGAATCAGAAATAAATGACATATATGTTGAGGATATAGATTTAGAAGAATATCGCCATAGATTCAGAAATAGTGATTTTTCAAAATCAGTTTCTGAGTCAACCTCATCTATTGAATATGTTGATTTTAATGTTAGGTATGATAAGTACTCTTCCTACAGTATGTATCCTTTTATATGCTTACCTATTATGGAAACACCAATCATGCCCTATAGAATACAAAAAAGAGTTTACAATCGTGGAATTCAAGAAGATTCATTTGAAAAAATGCTTTCTCGATTCATAAAAGATCCTTATGAGGTCAGATCTGATATTGGTTTGGTAAATGACAGAGACTTATGTTATGAACCCGATATTGCTATTGTTCATCAGGGACATCCTCATGTTCATATTGATATAGAGATTGACGAACCTTATTCTGTTAATAACGAACCAATTCATTATATCGAATGTGATAATGACCAAAAGAGGAATAAATATTTTGTTGACCATGGGTGGATTGTTATTCGTTTTTCAGAGAGACAGATTACACTTTATCCTAAAGGTTGTTTAAAAGTAGTCGAAGATGTTTTGTCATCAATTGATTCTACGTATTTGCCTGAAAAAAAACCTTTAAATGAACAAATTGTCTCCGAAAGACATTGGTCACTTGAAGAGGCCCGTCAAATGATAGCAGCAAATGAGAGGTCGAAATATTTAGGTTTAGACATTGTGCAAAAGTCTGTCCCAAATAGTGGTGAAACATTCCCAAAACAACTGACAGAATCAGAAAAACGTGTTAGAGCGGAAATAAAATCTCAGAATGAGTCAGACTTGCAAAGGGAAGAAGTACAAGAATTATCATTTTCTGCCCAAACAGGCAAAAAAGTATCTTGGTGGCGAAGAATCTTGCGTTATTTTATAATGCTAAAAAATAGATAGAAATAAAATGTGATTTTAGGACCCCATCTTTAACATATAAACCAAGACGCAGGCTGTACGAATTCAAATAAAGAGTTTGACGCACATTTTCAGTGCATCAAACTCTTTATTTTTTATCTACAATAGTTTATTTTACTGCAACCTTGATTGTATTATCACCAAATTTTGCAATAACCATGGTTTCTGATACAGCGCAGGATGCGGTACCGTCAACGGCAGAAGATGAGCCGATAAGCTTGCCATCAGCTGCATAAAACTTAACCACCTCGCCATTATCAAGACCCGAAATGCAGACGATGCCATCATGAGCGGAAGCCACAACGCCACGGGTTCTAGCCTGATAGATGTTGGTTGTATTTCCAGGTTGGCATTGACCCAATATAGTGTTGCCTTAGCCTTTTCGGATGCAGAATAGCCATCAGCTGTTGCATATACAGATATGTCATAAGCTGCTGAAAGAGATACATTACCGTCTTCGCAAAGTGCATCTGTAGCCATATCCTAATCACTGATAGTATAATGATACTTTGCTCCTGCTGTTTCGCTAGAGAACTTTAATTTACCTGCACCATAAAAGATGGATGGTGTGGCACATGGAACTACAGGCTTATCGTCATCACCTGATTCGTTTGGATTCCAGGCTGATATATTAATAAAATCTGAGCCGAAAGCTTTCTTAGAATCCTGAAGATATTCCGCTGGGACTTTTATTTCTACATAGTTTGACAACCCCATGCTAGAGTAATCACTTGTAGGTGGTAGACCTTTAAAAAAAATTGTATTAAGTTTTACACAGTTTATAAAGGTACTATATCCTCCTATCGTTTCTACTGATGCGGGAATAATAATGGAAGTCAAACTACTGCAATACGCAAAACATAAAGAACCAATAGATGTTACGGATGCAGGAATAGTTATTGAAGTTAAACTACTGCAACCATAGAAACAAGCTCTACTCAACGATGTTACAGATGGCGGAATGGTTATTGAAGTTAAGCTTTTGCAATCCCAAAAACAACTCCAATCCAAAAAAGTTACTGATGAGGGAATAATTATTGAAGCTAAACTACTGCAACCATAGAAACATTCATACCCCAATGATGTAACAGATGAAGGAATATCGATAGATGCTAAGCTACTGCAATCCTTAAAACAACCTTCTCCCAATGACGTTACAGATGAAGGAATGACTATAGAAGTTAAGCTACCACATTCCTTGAAGCAACGAACACCAATTACCGTTACAGTTGAAGGAATTGTGACAGAACTCAAGTTATAACAGGCATTAAAGCATTCTGCTCCTAAAGTAACAACAGAATATTCCGCTCCATCTGTGCCTTTAATTTTTTCTGGAACAACAATATCTCCAGCATATTTTCCATTCGTTTTAGGTATGAGTATTGCTGTCTTTGTTTCTGAATCTAATTTGTAATTTAGACCATCTATTTCTTCAGCAAATGCACTGCTAGTAGTCATAACGAGCATGACCACCATGATAATAAAGCTCTTAAAAGAGTTGTGGGCTGATAGACTTATGCCTGTCCGTTTTTAAACGTAAAATGTACCATAAATAAATATTTTACTAATTCAACAATATCAGATTATTCAATAACGATCATCCAAATGGTTTGGATTGTATCTTGGCATAATATCTTTTTCCAACACCATAAGCATACCTCTATCCTCAACTTGTTCCCAGAAGTTGCATTAGTAACTAAATTTATATGAAATGGCGTAGGACTATTGTTCTGTCGCCGGAATAGAGGTTGTGGAAAGACCTTTCAACTAGCAACATACAATAGCCCACGCCAAAAGGTATATCAATACCTTCCCCTTAAAGAGGAAAGAATACAATAATCCCATAGCGTGAGCCGTATTGCAGTTCGTCATAGTTGAATTTTGAAATTTCCACATTTCTATTTCAAGACTTACATTCAATACGCTCATTCATTTGAGTCTTCATCGTAGCCGTTCTTTTCCGTCTACTCCAACTCTGACCGCAAAAGTAAGCAATATTCTTGATACTGCCAAACTTTTAGCCACTTTTTTATCGGAAGAACTTGATTTTTCTGAAAAGGATAAGAAAAAGGCATCGGATGGCGCCACTGCCAAAAAGATAGCACTTCCACATTCCTATTTCATGACGGCTCCAATGCCCATAAACCTTTAACTTACCTATCCTACAAATATCAAAACCTACCTTGTATGAAATGCCATTCTGTATGTATCAAATGACAAAGAGGAGGCGTCATAAGTCTAAATTACAGTTGGCGCATAACAGTTGGCCTACGCATGCACATCATCTGTTGTGCAAGCGCATATCAGCTGCTATGCAAGCGCACAACAGCTGTTGTGCGACCGGAGATACTAACTAACTCAAAAACATATACTATCTTTTCTGACAACTTATACTATGTTTTCCAACAACATATCAGTAACATTCCAACAAACAAAAAAGGGTGAATCATTAACTTATGACACACCTCTTTACTATATCAGACACACAACTGATCTTATCTTATAATATTATACTCAAACTCATAATCCCCATTCTTCAGCCATTCGGGAACATCTTCTCCATTTTCCACGAGGCCTCCAATATGAAACTCCAGACTTTCCTTTGCCTCCTTTTGCAAAGCTTCAAAAGTTGGCGCTGTAAAAACCACCGCTCCTGGTACATTACTACCAAAAGAACCGCCATAATTTCTGTCGCACCACGCAACGTCAACAATAACCTTTTCCATCATGTACTACTTTAGATTTTCCAAATCTCCCCACAAACTCAGTATATTAGAAGCAAACCATACAAACTGTGCAGAGATATATGCAACATATGATGAGATAACCGCTCTGATAAATTATCGAAAACGGAGACTCATCTGCCTTATACAGCCTTATTTATTGCCAACAAATCATTCTTCGTACTCCTCAGGTTTAGCATTCAGCAAATTGACAGTCGCCATAAACTCGCTTACCAAATTCGCAAACTGAGGATTATCCTTACGAATTATTAGAGCTGCATAATTATCATTCCCCTCTTCATCTGTTATCGTCTGAGGTAGAAAAACATATTCCTCGCGTTCTCCATAAATTCCAAACCAATATTGAAATAAGCGATTACGCATCTTCTGCATTCCACCACTCGTATCACAGATATAAAGAAATGCAGCTTGATTCTTAGCAAAGAATTCTTCAACGATAGCAAGAATAGTCTCTCGCACTTTTGGGTCACGAGGCGACTTTACTCTCTTAGGATTTGAGATACCAAACTGGTAAACCAAACCTTCATGAAGCAATTCGTCTCTCTCAAATGTTACAAAGATTTCTGCATCGTAATCTGTAATGAAACACAACGTATCACCAGCATCTGCCAACTTGACCTCATAAGGAGAATTGGCATTTATCGTGTCTAGAGACAAAGTTTCGACTACCATACTTCTATCCCAATAGGTTCTTTACCTGTACGTTCAAGACAACTATTCCTTACCAAGGTTTCTAGCTTTTCAACCATTTTACGTTTGGTTTCCTTAGAAGCATTCCAACGACGCAACGCTTCTTCTCTTGTTAACTTTGTTGTATTCATTCTTTATTCCTCCATTTTTAGTTCAAATTACAGCTGCAAAGATACAACATTCTAGTGTAAACGCCAAAGAAATAAGAGAAAATCTTTATTTTATCGTATTGCATAGATTCCATCCCGTTCAATTCTTGATTTAAAGAAAGGATTCATGTTTTTGTGAATACGCACTACATCAACTGAGCACTTAAACAAGCCCTCTAAGAACTCTTTCAAGTCGGCCAATAAAAATGGATTAGGAGTTTCTGTTTCTACACAAACATCCAAATCGCTTTGCTCTGTTTGCTCATTTCGTGATACGGAACCAAAAATGCGCAAGGTCTTGATTCCAAAATCTTTAGTAATCTTGGAACTATTTTGCCTAATTATTGCTATATAATCTTGAACTGTTCTCATAACACTTATCTTTTAACATCATACCTCCCGTCAATATTTATAACCAAAATTCATATACCTTCAAGTTTTGAATCTAGCGATAAAAACAAGAGGATTGAGAGGCCGGGATTCCTTGTTTTCTGCTCTATATTAAGAACAAGACCTATAGTTGTACGACTATAAAGTTACAGTTGTACGACTATACATGCTATGGTTGTACAACTGTAGAGTTATGGTTGTACAACTATAGGGGTTATAGTCGTACAACTATAGATTTTCCTCAACGGCATCATCTTGTCAAGAAATCACAAACATCTGATTATCAACAAGTTCTTATTCCCCTTCATATTTACGATATTCTCAAAGAAATAATAAGCGTCTGAAAATACGAGAATCTCAGGCAAGCTAATGTAAAGAAGATTCATTCTTAACAAAGCCACATCACTACATCTTCGGGTAATTCTTGCAAATCACCTACTTCATCTTCCACCCATCAATGGTTCCCGTCTTCGATGAGAAGTTGCAGCCTATCTGATAAATCTTTCTGCCATCTGCTGCATATTCCCTGGCATAGCCCATATCCTCTATCTGCTTCAGAGCTTCCTCTGCCGAACCATCACGCTTGAATTCGAAGATGTAGATATAGTTCGGAGTCTCTACCACACAATCTACCCTACCTTCGCTTTGCTGCTTTTCGATGAAGACCGTGAAACAGCTGATCATTCTCAATACGAGATAGAAGGTGTATTGAAAATAACGTTCCTTCTCTCGCTCATCGTCCTTGCGACGCTGGCTATAAGGAATGCTGGCAAAGAAGGAAGTCATCAGATTCTCCAACTGATGGTAATCTCCCTTCGACATCACATCTATTACCTGAATAACCCAGGCATCCGTTGACTTCGATGGCTTCAGATAACTGGAAGCTACCAGCGTCAGGAAACCGCTCCTCACTTCATCATTCGGGAAATCCAGGAGATAGGAATCGGTATCCATATTCCAATCTTTGATGGTAAGATAACCGCTCTGATAAATCATCGGCAACGGTGCTTCCACATCTGCCTTGTAGTCGATAAAACTACTCGTAGGATAAAACCTGTTCACCATCTCATTGATGTTCTCATCAAAATGAGACAATAGGCGAACAAGATAGGTTGGCGAACCGGTGCGGAACCAATAATCTGCCAGAATCTTCTTGCTCAAAGCATTCAAGATACTGAAAGGATTATAGATATCAAGCATATTGGGACTGAAGTGATAACCGTCAAACTTCCTCTTCAGCTTGTATTTCATTCCTTCCTCTGTGGTTTTATATCTCACAGCCATCGCCTTGATTTGTTCATCAAAGGTAGAATACAATTCTTCTTCCGTAATGCCACAAAGTGCCTCGTAATGCTCGTCCATACTGATGTCGTTAGGCTGATTGAAACCACTGAACACGCTTACCTGCGAGAACTTGGTAACACCCGTGAGCAAAACAAACTGCAGGTCATCATCAGCTTCCTTGAACACAGAATATACGCCTTTGAGCAGATTGCGATTATAATCCTCCAAAGTCATCTTTCCATATTCATTCTGCACAGAAATATCCATATCCATCACATCAAGCAAAGGCTTGTCATACTCATCAATGAGTACAACTGCTCTTAACCCAGTTTTTGCGTGAGCTTTCTTGAGTACGGCCCGAAAGCGACTACTCAATGTCTTGGCAAACTCATCCTTTCCATATAACAATTCTGCACGGGCAATAAATTCCTCCAAAACATGCTCCAGAGTATAAGGTTCAACATAATTCTGTCCGCCAAAAGAGAAGTGAAACACAGGATATTGCTTCCATTCCTTCTCCAGATTATCGATGGCAAGCCCCTTGAACAACTCCTTTTTTCCCTCGAAATAGCACTTCAAGGTAGATACGAGCAACGACTTTCCAAATCGTCGTGGACGACTCAGAAAGT
>JAJWOH010000021.1:0-4868 GCA_021635485.1 Segatella copri
TAGAGCACAACCTTGCCAAGGTTGGGGTCGCGGGTCCGAGTCCCGTTTTCCGCTCGATCATTTTTGTATTAAACCAAGATAGGTTTAAGTTTAGGGCCCAAGTGGCGGAATTGGTAGACGCGCACGTTTCAGGTGCGTGTGTTTCACAACGTGCAGGTTCGAGTCCTGTCTTGGGCACAATGTTTAAATTAGCTTAGTGTTGGAGAGGTGGCGGAATTGGTAGACGCGCTACTTTGAGGGGGTAGTGACAATTGTGTCGTGGGAGTTCGAGTCTCCTCCTCTTCACTTTTATTGTTGTTTTACAAGCGGAAATAGCTCAGTTGGTAGAGCACAACCTTGCCAAGGTTGGGGTCGCGGGTCCGAGTCCCGTTTTCCGCTCTTTTTTTTTGAACTCGAGAAACATACCCATTTATGAATTTATATTTAAGATATTTTGATCAGGAGACATTAGTTACTAGTGTTGATGATGCTATTGGTTTTTTAAAGAGTATTCCTGAGATTGAGATGGATGCAGAGCTAGAGGCAGATGTTCGTGAATATGCCGCTAGCGATTTGACGTATCCAAAAAGATATAAGGTACGCCCACGTGTTTATTTTATTGTGATAAAGACTACGGCGCAAACTATGCAGGATTTTAAGGATAAGAAAGCATTGCGTACTCCTACTCCTGCAGAGAGAATGGAGAATCCTGTTGTTGCCAGTTTGGCTCAAGAGGCTCCAGGCTGGTATGAAGGATCACTTGATTTCAAGCGTGTTGTGATGGTACCGGCTACAGGAAAGTTTGAGTACCGTGATACTCATTTCGTTGCGGATGTTAAAGCTGAATCAGGTTTGGATTGTTACAATCGCATCGTAGATTATCTGCGCGATTGTGTAGATTCACGCAGCCAGTTCCCATCTGCAAAAGGTAAGAATTTCCATTTCCGCTATCTGGGAATGTGGAAATAAAATATTCAGAAATTTAAAAGATTCGTGTCATGAACAAGGTTATGCTAATTGGTAATGTAGGTAAAGATCCTGACATTCATTATTTCGAAGCAGATCAGGCAGTAGCTCAGGTCTCTCTCGCAACTACAGAGAAAGGATATACTTTGCCTAATGGTACCCAAGTGCCAGACCATACAGATTGGCACAATCTTGTTTTTTATCGTGGGCTTGCAAAGGTAGTAGAGAAGTATGTGCATAAGGGTGACCGCCTTTATGTGGAAGGAAGAATCCGCTACCGCTCCTATGATGACAAGCAGGGTAGAAGACAATATATTACAGAAATCTATGTAGATAATATGGAGATGTTGAGTACTCGCCCTGCTACTAAAGAACAATAATTATTAATTTTTAGCTCAGAAATTGGATATATCCACCATAACTGATGCCTTCGGTGATGTGATGCTGATGCAGCCTTCCGCCGGGGTTATTGTAGCTGCTGTACTTGCAGCTATATTGTTAGGCATGTCTGCTTTTGCCAGTGGTTCCGAAATTGCTTTTTTCAGTTTGTCACCAACTGATGTTGCGGAACTTGAGGATGAAAAGACTGATGCCGATAAGAAAATACAGATGTTGCGTGATGATTCTGAACGTACGTTGGCTACCATTTTGATAACCAATAATTTTGTGAATGTCACAATCATCATGCTCCTTAATTATGTATTCGCAGGAATCGTAGAGTTTGGTCCTAAAGCTTATTGGCTTCAGTTCCTGATTATTACGGTTATTCTTACTTTCTTGCTTTTGCTTTTTGGTGAGATTATGCCGAAAGTGTATGCCCGCCAGGATCCTCTGAAGTTCTGTCGCCGGTGCGTAGGGGGAATTCTGTTTGCCAGAAAGCTGTTTTGGCCTTTAGAAACTATCTTGCTGAAAAGTGGAATTCTTGCAGAAAAGATTATACAGAAGGAAAATCATGTGCTGAGTGTTGATGACTTGGAACAGGCTCTTGAACTGACTGATAAGAATGATATCAAGGACGAGCAGAGCATGCTGAAGGGTATCATCCGCTTTGGCGATGAAACAGCCAAGGAGGTGATGACCAGCCGACAGAATATTGTTGACCTGGATATCCGTAGTTCTTATCCAGAAGTATTAAAGTGCATTGAAGAGAATAATTACAGTCGTATTCCTGTTTATCAGGATAATACAGATAATATTCGTGGCGTACTGTATATCAAGGACTTATTGCCTCATCTTACGAAGTCTTCCAACTTTCGTTGGCAGAGCCTGATTCGTCCTCCTTACTTTGTTCCTGAAACCAAGAAGATAGATGATCTGCTTCGCGAGTTCCAGGACAACAAGGTTCATATCGCCATTGTGGTAGATGAGTTCGGAGGAACATCGGGTATTGTTACTCTTGAAGATATTCTGGAGGAAATTGTAGGAGAAATCAACGATGAATACGATGAGGAGGAGAAGTTCTACTCGAAATTAAATTACAATACCTTTGTTTTTGAAGGTAAAACGCTTCTTTCTGATTTCTGCAAAATCCTGAATGTAGATGACGAAGAGTTCGAGGAGGTTGAGGGTGATGCTGATTCTCTGGCTGGTCTGCTCTTGGAAATCAAAGGCGATTTCCCAAGTATGCACGAGAAGATAGATTATAAGAACTATACTTTCGAGGTTATGCAGATAGAGGAGCGTCGCATCAGCAAGATTAAGGTGACAGTACATCCTTTGAAAGATAACGTGGAGGATTCTTCTAAGTAATCATCAGTATTCATCAATATCAGAATATAAAAATATGGCAGTTGTCAATATACGAGAAGTTTATCCGGGAGTGAGTCTTGGTTTATGGCAGATGGATGAAACTGTAGAACTGTTGTTCGGGCAGTATCCTCATCTGCAGGCTTACCGCTCACAGGTGGAAGAGAAATATAAGAACGATGGCAGGAAACTGGAGTTTCTTGCCATTCGTGCATTAATGTATGAGATGCTCAAGACGAACGGGGCTTCCAAGGGCTTGCTTTCTCATGCGGGTGACATTACCCACAACGAGGCTGGAAAGCCATTGTTCCGTGGTTATCATATCAGCGTTTCGCATACCAAGGGTTATGCTGCGCTTATCCTTTCCAAAAATCAGGAAGTGGCGGTGGATATCGAATACTTCAGCGATAGGGTAGAGCGCATCGCATCCAAATTTCTGCGAAAGGATGAGAAGGCGGAAGATCTGGATGCCAAGCTGGTGCATTGGTGTGCCAAGGAAACGGTTTTCAAGTTATTCTCAGAGGAAAACCTGATGTTTGAGGATATGCGGGTGAAGCCGTTTGATACGATGGCAGATTGGTCGTGTGATGTGGAGAATCTTAAGAGCAGGAAGATGGCGCATGTAGATTTCGAGTTAACCATGGAATTTGTATTGACTTATGCTGCGCTGTAATATCCTGTCCATCTTCCTGGCATTCAGCTTGCTGGCTGTGGCACAGGATTGGAAAGTAGTGAGAGAGAATTCTCAGAAAGCTTTTCCGAAAACCGTGGCTGCGGGCAACTACAGTGGCATTGCTCATCTGCATGATGATATCTATGCGGTGGTAAGCGACAAGTCGGATAGTGCCCTGTACTTCAACTTCCGGATTCAGGTGAATCCCAAGACCGGCGAATTGGAACAGGTAGAGAACCTTGGATTTACCGAGAGAACAGATGGAACGCTGAACGACGGAAAGTTTTGGCAGGGGCAGGAGAAAGGCTTTGACCACGAAGCCATCGTGAAGGCTTCTGATTCTACCTTGGTGATAGCAAGCGAAGGATATTGCCGTTTAAAGGAATATCCTATTCTGCCTACTTCGGCTAATGCTCCCAAGATTAGCTATCAGCAGACCCTTTGGGAGAGCAGATGGCCTTCTTCTGATTTTTATCCAAATTATAATTTTGAGTCTCTGGCTTTTGATTCCGTCCGTCAGTATCTCTGGACGATTTCTGAGAGTACGCTCCGCAAAGACGGACAGCCTGCTACTCCTCAAAACGGATTGGCCAACCAGCTTCGTTTGATGAGGTATGATTGGGGAAAGATAAAGGAAAATCGTAATAAGGAAAATAATGGCAAGGAAGACTGTAGCGAGCAAGAGAGTAGTAAGAAAGCCTCTCGTTATATGACAGCCTATGCCTATCAGATGAATCAACCTTCTACCCATAAGAAAGCAGATATCTATGTGATGGGGGTGAGTGAGTTTTGCGCCTTGCCCGATGGACAGCTTCTGGTTCTGGAGCGTGAGGCCTTTATCCCGAAGATTAAGATTGGGGCTTTCTGCAAGTGTAAACTCTATCAGATTAATCCTTTGAATTCTGAGGAGTTTGCTTTGAAAGAGAAGTTTTCATCAGATACTCCTTTCTTGAAGAAGAGATTGCTCGCGGAATGGAAAACCGGCTTGTCACTTTCCAAGCGTTCCTTTGCCAATTACGAAGGTATGTGTCTTGGTCCTAAGCTGGAAGATGGTTCCCAGGTTGTCATCCTGCTGTCTGATTCGCAGGATCAATATGCGGGAGTATTGAAAGACTGGTTCAAGACGATTGTCATCAGAAAGGAATAAAGTTGTTATGTTGTAATCCTCAATCTCGTCCATAACCATCTAGGAATGAGTCGCCAGAGGAAGACGAGGATATCATATCTCCAGTCTATTACCTTGACTTCCTTTCCGTTTTCGATGGCACTTACGATATGTTTCGCCACATCTTCCGGTTTGAGCTGCAGCGGATAGCTGCTGCCTGCGATAAGGTCGGTCTTTACGAAACCTGGTCGGATATCTGTGATGGCGATAGGGAGATGACGCATCCGTGCCTGCTGCGATAGGCATTCCAGATAATGGTTCTGGAATCGCTTGGTGGCAGAGTAGGCTGGGGCGGCACCGAGACCTTTGGTTCCGGCAATGGAAGTGATGCAGGCAATG
>JAJWOH010000021.1:4968-40434 GCA_021635485.1 Segatella copri
GGCTGGGGCGGCACCGAGACCTTTGGTTCCGGCAATGGAAGTGATGCAGGCAATGCGGAAATTCTGATAGGCATGGTTTGCCTTCTTCTTACTTTCAGAAACAGAAAGTTCACTCTTATTGGTTGGAGTAGAAGACTGGGCGGCAAACCAATTGAATGCCGTATCCACCATTCTTGTGAATCCCAAGCCGTTGGTTTCCTGTGTCTTCAACTCCTTTTCTATATCCAGCGTATTATTCTGCCAGCCAATGCCGGAACTATGGAAGTAGAGGTTCATGCCTCCCAACTTATCGATGAGTTCGAGAAGTTGGGCAGGAGCATCGGGAGAAGTCACGTCTATTTGCTGGTAGCAGGTAATGCCGCTCTGTGAAATCAGAGCCTGCAATCTTTCGATTCTTCTTCCGGCAATTCCTACCTGCCATCCTTTTGCAGCAAGCAGTTTTGCCACTTCCATTCCGATGCCCGATGTGGCACCCATTACAATTGCTTTCTTTGCCATATAGTCCTATTATATAAGGTGAAATCTTGATAGTTCTATTTATATAAGGTGAAGTTTGGGCTAAATTTATCTAAATATCTAAATCGCTTTTACTCTTCAGTAAGTTTTCCGCCTTCTTCACGCTTCCTGATTCCAGAATCAGCTGTTTCACTTCTTCGTAGTCCGTATATTGCGGATTGCGTTCCATGAAGATGCGGCAGGCACGGTCGATGAGTTTATGATTGATAAGCTTGGCGTTCACCATCTTGTTGCCTTCCACCCGTCCTTGTCTAATCTGAAGGGAAGTGCTGATCATGTCCAGAATCATCTTTTGCGATGATCCTGCTTTCATGCGGGTACTTCCCGTTACAAATTCCGGTCCCGTGATTACTTCTACGGGATAATCGGCTGCTTGGGCGATGGGAGCATGAGGATTGTTGACGATGCAACCCGTAGGAATACCTGCCTCCTTGCAATGCTGCAAGATGGAAAGCACGAAGGGAGTAGTGCCGCTTGCCGAGAAACCCAGCACGAAATCATGCTTTGAGATATGCTTGTCGCAGAGTTGAAGCCAGCCATTTTCCAGGTCGTCTTCTCTGGATTCTCTGGTTTGTGTAAGGCAGCCGATGCCTCCGGGGAAGATGGCTTGTATCTGTGAACCGTCGATGCCATAGGTGTTCTGCACTTCGATGGTATCGAGCGTAGCCAGTCTTCCGCCCGTTCCGCAACCGGCATAGAAGAGTCTTCCGCCCTTCTTCAGCTGCCCTTCGATGGCGGAAATCAGTTGGTTGATGGCAGGCAATGCTTGTTCTATTGCCAGAGCCACCTTCTTGTTTTCTGCATTGATATGAGCGGTGAGTTCATCTACGCTCATCTTTTCCAGATGTTCGTAGAGCGAGCTCTGCTCTGTTATTCTCTTTTCTTCTTTATTTGGCATATTACCTTATCTTTAGGGGGTAGATTTAATGTAATGAAGCTTAGATGGTCGCGGAGGATATGGCTTGCAGTCATCTAGAGAGTTCTATCATGATGAGACCTATCATCCGCTGGGCTCCTATTCTTCAGCCAGGAAATAAACCGGCGCATTTCGGGAACCTTCTTTAATCAGGAAACCGGATTTTTCCAGTTTCTTCAGCCAGTTGAGTGCTGTCTGTTTACGGATATGAAATTCCGCTTCCAGTACTTTTCTGTTAATGGAACGGTTATGCTTCAGATACTCTCTTATTTTCTCCTTCAATGCATCTTCAGAGAAAGGGTAGGAGCGGGAAGTATACTGTGATTTCTCGAAATGGGTATTATATTTCACCTGTTTTAGCAGGTCTGCATTGGGGCGAAACTTGATGCCTCTTACGCTTACATATTCAGCTCTCACTTTATTGTCTGGCTTCAGTTCATCCATATCCAGATCTACCGAGAGCGAGAGATAACCTATTTCCGGAATGTTGATACGTCTTCCCTCCTGCAGGTCTTCTTCGATGATATCACGCAGTTGCATGAGTACGGCTGCTACATCTCCTTCACTCAGACTGCTATGTCTGGCGATTCGGCTGATCATCTGTTTGTCTGTCATTGCTGTTTGCTCAAAGATATGGGCAAATCGGCGTGTCTCTTCATTTCCTCCTGCATTGGGAAGATAATGGATTTCATATTTTATAGCCATCGTATTCTTCTTTCTGTTTAGCGATACAAAGGTAATCTTTTATTCTTAAACTACCAAATAAAAATGGTACTAATATGGATGAGCGGTTTGATTGATACGAATGAGCGGTGTTATTGATGTGGGTTAGAACTGCTTATCAATAGGAATAAGCATCGTAAGAAGCCTTTATAAGTTGTCGGAAGAAGTAGGATAAGTTGTTGGAACAGTAAGTATATGTTGCCGGGAAAGTCACTTCCGTCAGTCGCACAACAGCTGTTGTGCGCTTGCATATCAGCTGTTATGCGCTTGCACAACACGTGTTGTGCGAGCGTAACACAGTTGTTGTGCAGTAAAATTTGTAACTCCCTTTATCATATTGCAATTCCTTCCTTATTTCGTGATAATATAATTAAGGTGTATTTAGGCGTTGTGAGAGCTGTTTGCTGGCATCTAAAGAAGAAAAAAGGTAAGGTTTAATAGAAGTTTTTCGATGAAAGGTGCGCTCGTTTCAATAAATTGTTGTATCTTTGCAAATGGATTTGGCTACTGCCATTTCCAAGACATCGTTGGTAAACAAAAGCATTCGCTATTATTTCGCGTTCAGCCAAAAGCCTCGGAAACTTATTGGAAATAACGTAACAAGGAATAATTGTGATAAGGCATTCGGTATGGGGTGCCTTAATCAACCGTATATTTAGCAATGCATCTACGCCATAGGCGTGGTGCATTCTTATGGGTTGATTGAGGTTTCCATTCCGAGGCTGCCTCATAGCTGAACGCAATAAGAGCATCACGCCCTTTTTGCGTCTTGGCGTGATTGATAGTTAGTGCTTGTAACTCATTAATTATCAATTAAAATATTATGGCAAAAAGAACCATAGATAAAGCTAAGGCAGCTAAAAAAGATGAATTCTACACGCAGCTAGAAGACATCAATAATGAACTCCGTCATTACCGTGAACATTTTCGTGGTAAGACAGTATTATGCAATTGTGATGATCCTCGTGTAAGTAACTTTTTTACTTATTTCGCATACAACTTTGAGTTTCTTGGTTTGAAGAAACTTATCACTACTTGCTATAAAAATCAAGATATGGATTTGTTCAGTATGAATAAAAGTGAGCAAGCAGTATATCTTGTTTATGAAGGTGACAAAAATGGAAATCATATTCCTGATGCGGAAGAAATTGGAGTGAAGCCATTAAAGGGTGATGGTGATTTCCGCAGTAAAGAGTGTATTGAACTTCTGAAAGAAGCAGATATTGTAGTAACTAATCCCCCTTTTTCTTTGTTTCGTGAGTATGTGGCTCAATTGATGGAATATGATAAGAAATTCTTGATTATAGGGAATAAAAATGCTCTTACTTATAAAGAGATTTTTCCATTGATCCAAGAAAATAAACTATGGACTGGGTATAGGGGCTTTTCTGGTGGAATGTGGTTTAAAGCTAATTATGAAGGTAAAACGGAAAAAATTATCCATGGTGAAAAGATAATAAATGTCCCTTCTATTTGGTATACAAATTTAGATATTCAAAAACGTCATGAAGATTTAATCCTCTATAAGACATATTCGCCTAACGCTTACCCGAAATACATCAATTATGATGCTATTGAGGTGTCAAAGACAGAACTGATACCATATGATTATGATGGAGTTATGGGAGTGCCTATTACTTTTATGGATAAGTATAATCCTGAACAGTTCGAAATTATAGGCATAGGTAATGGAGGTGAATTGGGGGTAGAGTGTGGTGTAAGTGCTAACCTTACTGTCGAACAATGTGCAGCTTTATTTCGTGAAGATAAAAGTTTTCGCAAAGGTAAGTTGTGCTATCGCAATGAAACAGGAAAATTAGTTGGTTGTTATGCCAGAATATTAATCAAGAAAAAATAAGAGTCAATTATGGATATAAAACCAAAACAAATAGCAGTTCGTGACCTTATAGCAGGTTATACGAATGATCCCAATCATGGTGTTTATGGTTATCATGGTAAGTTGAATATTCGCCCACCTTATCAGCGTGAGTTTCGTTATGAACTCAAACAACAGCAAGCTGTGATAGAGACAATCCTCAAAGGATACCCTCTTAATATCATGTATTGGAGTGTTGTGGATGATGGAAGTTATGAAATGATAGATGGTCAGCAACGTACTCTGTCCATTTGCGAATATTATCTACATGGTTTCAATATCGTTGATAAAGACCGTCCAGTTCTTTACTTTGACAATCTTACGGAAAAAGAGAAAAAGGATTTTCTTGACTATGAATTGACTGTATATTTCTGTACTGGCACAGACAAGGAAAAACTTGATTGGTTTCGTGTGATTAATATAGCTGGAGAACGTTTGCTTGACCAAGAGTTGCGTAATGCAGTGTATGTTGGTCCTTTTGTAACAGATGCTCGTCGCTATTTCAGTAAAAATGGTTGTGCGGCTTATAAGGTCGGTGGTGATTATATGACTGGCAAACTGGAGGAACAAGCGTATCTTGAGACAATACTAAAATGGGCAGCTCGTCATGATGGAATACAAGATTCAGCCCCAATTGATAAGTATATGGCGATTCATCAATACGATCCAAACGCCAATCAGCTTTGGGCTTATTATATGCAGGTGATCACTTGGGTGAAAACAACTTTCAAGAAATACCGAAAAGAAATGAAAGGCTTAGACTGGGGTGCTATGTTTGATGAGTTTGGAAGCAACATATATGATACGGAGCAACTAGAGTCCGAAATTCATCGACTGATGGAGGATGATGAAATAATGAAGAAAGCAGGTATCTATCATTATGTGCTGAGTGGTGATTTGCGCGATTTAAGTTTCCGTACTTTTGATAAGAAACAGAAACGTGAGGCTTATGAGCGACAAAAAGGAATCTGTGCCCATTGTGGTAAACCTTTTAAGTTAGAAGAAATGGAAGCAGACCACATTACTCCATGGTGTGAAGGTGGAACGACTGTTGCCGAGAATTGTCAAATGCTTTGTCGTACTTGTAATAGAATAAAAGGAGGAAAATAAATGATGGAATTGAGTTTTTATAACAATGGACATAAAGAGACATATAAAAATCCTTTGATAGATGAAATATTAGAGGTTGATTTATGCAAGGGGGCTATTGTCTATAGTCCTGTTTTTGGAGAATTGTGCTACGATGGAAAAGATGGACGTTTTCTGTATTTTGTGAGAGTATATAATAAAGAAAGGGTAAAGTTTCGATTAGACGGTAGTTTAGCTGACAATGCAGACTGTATGTTGTTTCCTTCAAAAAATAAATGTTATGTGGAAGCATGGAAAGAAGTGCAAAGTAAATATCCCAAGAGTGTAGAAGAGACATGTTCAAGAAATGAAAAGTTAAAGAAGTTTTTGCCTCTCGAAGGTTCTTTGCTAAAAATTAGCGGTTTTCTTCATTCTGCAGAAAAATACTTTAATGAGATAGCATGCCCCAAACAATCTGAGAAAAGAAAATATTATCTGGAATTGACAGGATATTATAATGGTGTTCCTGGCATCAGTGGAGACAGTAGATGGGAGATAAAAGAATTTGGAGCGGACCAATCTATGGTCTATCTTTTTTCTTTCTGTGACAAGCTTAGTGCGGAGAAATTTATAGCAGCGTTTAAACCATTGTTGTACTTTTTTGCATGCAATATTTTCAAACATGGTACGTCTGATAGTAAAGGTGAAGTAAATGAAAAAGTAGTATTTGATAAGAATGGCTTTCCAAGTTATGTGCCATTTGGAATAGACTTAAGCTATTTTTATGAAAAAGGTTTGATGGAAAGACCAATACGTCGGAAACGATAAAAGAACCTAAGCACCCTTCAGTAGTTGTATCTGTAATACGAGTTGCTCATCGAACAACTGAAGGGTGTTTTTGCAATCATATTAATTGCTTTTTAGCCATTTCTGACACTAAATCTATGAGTTCCTTAGCTGGCTCGACCAATGGAAGTACCTCTGTTTCCATATCAAGAATATGACGGTCTTCATAGTCGCCAGTTAATCGTAAGGAGAAAAGCTGATTGAAAGTCTTGCCATACTTTTTGTCAATGAGGTTGTTTTTCAAAAAGACTTTTCCAAACATTTGGATTACGCCATTATGAGTACTAGCTTCATACTTATAAGAAATGAGTAAAGCAGAAACAGCATAGTAAGCTGCATAGTATAAACGATTGGCTGCAGTTTCGACATAACCATTTTCTATGGAACCAATAGCTTCATTATATGTTCGATATGCTTTTTCTAGTCTGTATTTTACAATCTCGGTTCTGTCAGTATCTGTAAGTTGTCCCTTTATCATATTGTAATTCCTTCCTTATTTACGTTATGATTGAATAAGGTATAATGGTTCTCCTCCCATTCTTTTTGGGAGAAAAGTATAGGGTTGATGATTTCATCAATATCCCAGCCTAATTCTCTTAGTGGATAAGAATACTTATCGTAATCTTGAAGCGTAACTTTTGGTTTGTCTAGAAGAATCAATACATCCCAATCACTTCCTTCATGTTCTGTACCTCTAGCGCGGGAACCAAACAAGATAGCTTTTGCATGAGGATCAATCTCATGCAATCTATTGTGCATTGCTTCTATGATTTGTTTCTTCTCCATATCTATCAATATTAATATATGTGTTGCAAAAATACAATAATAATACGAAACTGCAAGGACTTTTATAACTTTTTACGGTTAATTTTCTGTAATTATATAATGTGGCATTATCGTAATTGCAAAAAAAAATGTATTTTTGTAGGCAAGAATCGTATAAAAACAAGACCCGATAGCTTGACGAATCAGAGGCTACCGGGAATCAACGCTACAAAGATAGTGCTTTTTCTTGTTATAACCAAGTAAATGAACGATTTTTATGGAATATTTAAAATTTGAACAAAAGATAGAAAGAGTAATATTCAGAATAGCTTATGAATAAAGAAAAAGACGATTTCTTCCTCCATTCCAACGAGGTGAATCATATCAACAGAGAAGATTACGAGAAGATTGAATTATTGGTGAATGCGGCAAAAGCTTTTGCCCGCAGCACCTACCAGTGCGTCTATATCATCGACTATTTTCATCAGGATTTCATCTATGCATCAGATAACCTCGCTTATCTCTGCGGATTGGAACCGGAGCAGTTGATGGAGGCTGGTTATCAGATGTATATCGACCATGTTCCGGATGCTGACCTGCAGATGCTGCTCGAAGTGAACAAGAAAGGTTTTGATCTTTTCAATGAATTGCCTGTGGGCGACCGTCTGGACTATACCATCTCGTACGACTTTCATCTTACCAATGGCAGACATAGCCGATTGATTCATCATCACCTCACCCCGATACTTCTTTCTGATGATGGAAGAATCTGGCTTGCCCTCTGCACCGTATCATTGGCGGCAACCGATGAACCGGGACATATCATTATGCAGAAGAATGGTGAGCGCGGCTATTTTGAATATTCCACATTGCGCCACAAGTGGGAAAAGAAAGAAGGCATAACCTTGAGCGAGACAGAGAGAGATGTTTTGAGATTGTCTGCCCAAGGTTACACGATGAATGATATTGCCGACCGACTGTGCAAGTCGGTGGATACGATAAAGGCTTGCAAGCGCAACCTTTTCGCCAAGATGGGCGTGAAGAACATTGCCGAAGCGCTGTTTCATGCCGTCAACTATCAGATGATATAATCGCAATCAGATCTCTTCCAACAATGGCGAGAGATAGAACTTGGGGAAGTATTTCACCTCCTTGCCTTCCGCAAGGTTTACGAGAATGTTGGTACAATAACCGGCGGCAATATATGCCCCGATGCCCAGTTGTGGGAAAGACTCCTCAGAATAATGCCTGATGGCTTCATCCACCCAAGGCACAGGCATCTGCCAGAACATACCGTACTGCGAGATATACTTGCCCAGTGAGCAACGGAAATCATCCGTTCCTTTTTTCACTACTTCGCTGAATGGATAGCCTTTCGGTTTCTCTATAGCGAGAAAGGCAGCCTTGCCAAGATTGACGGCATGGATAACTGTGATGCCCCGTTCCTTGCATTTCTCATCAAAAGCGAAAGAGGCTTCGTTGTCATGCAAGGTTGCATTCACCGCATATCGGATGCCCGACAAGTCGCATGCATCCACATCTTCCATCGTCAGCGTATCCTTTTCTATGCGATAGATATGAAATCTATCTTTCTGCCGAGGACTTTCATGGAAGTCATGGCGCAAGGCACAGGAAGCTATCAAGCTTCCCATGTCTGCACCACTAATCAACAATTTTATTGGGTTGTTCATTTATAGAGAGATTTATTGTCATTACACCATTACTGGATGCTGTAGATAGGAAGATTACATTCTGTTCTTCTGGCTTTCTCCAGCACCCGTACCCTTATACTTGCTTCTTGCAGTGTTGAACTTATATCGTACAGTAAGCGAAACTTTGCTTGTTGACAGTCCATCATACACCATTTCCTTTATTTTGCCAAAATGAGCAATCATGTGGCTATCGTTTGTCCCGAACAAATCATAGATGAAGAGCTGAAACGACAAATGGTCTTTCAAGAAAGCCTTATATGCGGAAACATTCGTGCAAAACATTGGCTTGTACAGATACTGATTCTCTTCATGGCCTTTCGTGATATACGACATCATCAACGTAAACATTCCTAATTTGGTGTTGAGCGTATTGTCAAAACGGAATGAAGCCATTGGTTTATTGAGCGATTTTCCATCGTGCGTCTCCATATCAAACCATTGCTTGTCAACGGATGCGGTAAACGAAGGATACCAAATGCCAAACGAAGGGCGCAAGTTGATGGATGCCTCTACGTCATTATACGAATTCCCATTCACAGGCTTCATCAAGCCTATTGCAGGATTATCCTTATAAGTCTCCACTGTGGATATAATCGGATTGGAAGTATGGCTGTAGGTCATATCGAATGTCAACCATTTGTAAGCCAACTCGTAGTTGAGATTTCTGCTTATCTGAGATACCAGAAATGGATTTCCCGTTTCATACGTGTATCGGTTGTCATACTGAATGCCACTGCGCAAATTATGATAGGAAGGACGATTAATGTCGGCTGCATAGCTCAATTGCATCTGTACCTTGCCTACAGGCATCGATAAGCTAAGCGATGGGAACCAATTGCCGTACGACTTGCTTTGTCCTGGTATATACTTGCCGTATTCGTAGTAGTTGAAGTCGATATACTCATATCTCAGTCCTGCCTCCAAACTCAGATTACCGAAATCTCTTGAATAGGTCAAGAATGAAGATGTCATGCTTTCTGTAATACGGCTGTCGTCATCCGATACCAAATTTGTTGGCACCACTTGATACTTTGAGGTACGATGGGTATTGGAATATTCACCACCCAAAGACAAATTACCACCTAATAATGGATAAGAAAGCACCAGTTTGGAAGCGAGCAGATGATAGTCCTTGTTAGTCAAGCTATGAGCCGTTTGGCTTTGTGCATTCATCCCCACTTCCTGGTATTGCTCTTTGGTAACATCGTTCTGGTATTCCTTCGACCATAGCCAATCTGTATTGAAATTGATGCTGAGCTTACCAATCTTTCCTACATAGTAAATATTGCTTGAAAGATTATTCTTCTGCCAAAAGAAATCAGCATGACTATCAGAACTTTCAGACAATTCTTCGTCTTGCAATATCAAAGAACTCATATCGCCGTTCCATGTTTGCTTAGGATTTCTAAGAAAGCCAAAGTTGGCACCTATAGAGTTGTTGGCATCCAACTGGTAGCTGGCATCCAGGCGAAAGTTCATGGCTTCGATAATACCTACTTGTCTTATCTCACTTTTCTGGTTCCAAGTCTTGTCAAGATAAGTCTTCTGCTGTAAGTCTTTGTTGTCGGGTTGATACTGTCTTGCTCCAAAGGCGTATGCGCCCAGCTCCAAGCCATTCTTGCGATAGCTCATATTCAATTGGCTATATCCACCGAAGTTTTTCTCCTCATCATATTCTCCTGTGGTTGAGGCATCAAATCCGAAGCCCTCGCCCTGTATCTTCTTCGTTGTGATACGGATGACCGCCTTGGTGCTGGCTGCATAACGAGCACCAGGGTTAGTGATGACTTCCACCGACTTGATGTTGTCGGAATGCAAACGGTCCAGCTCGCTCTTGTCTCTCAGCTGTCGTCCATTGATATAGATAACAGGCTCGCCGCGACCGAATACCTTGATGCTGCCATTTTGGGCAGAAACGTTAGGGATGCGGTCGAGCAGGTTCTCCATGGTTCCTGCCTTCTCAAGTACGGATCCGACAACGGTTGTCGTCATTCCGCCATTCTTCAGGATAGTCTTAGGCAGGGATGATTTCACGACTACTTCGCCGAGCATCTTGCTGTCTTCTTCCATCTTGATGATGCCTACATTCTCACCTGTGCAATCCTTGCAGATTGTCTTATAGCCTACGGATGTCACCTTGATGATTCCGCCGTTGCAGGAAGAGTCGATGACAAAGCTGCCATCTTCTCCACTTACTGCGCCCTTGATGAAAGCCGAGTCTGTTCTATTCAATAATACTACATTGGCAAACGCCAAAGGTTCTCCCTTGGTATTCATCACCTTACCGGTGATATTCTGTGCCATCATCGGAGTCATAGCCGAGAGGCACAACGCTGTGGTAAAAATTACTTTTTCCTTCATATTGCTACTGTTTTGCTTGATTCATTTATTTTTCTGCTGCAAAAGTATAGCTTTATAGGAAAAAGCCTTTGACACAAAAGTGTATTTCTCAAGAGTGCGGCTTAAGAATTACACTTTTGTGTATAAAAAAAGGATAAATAGCGTTTGGTGATAGATTTTTGATGAATTTACCTTATTTTTTCATCACCAAATCTGCGAGCACGATGGCGGATTCCTTCTCATCCCTCGGTGCATCCTTTGACTTCCATGCCACGATGAAGCGGATTCGGGCAGCGGTTACCTTGTAGCCTTTCATCTCCCATTTGCCTAGTTCCTCCTTCATCTTGATGGAGACCTGGGCTATGTCTCTGCCTGTTGATGGGAGACAGAGGCAATGGTCGTGGTAGGTTAGCGGCATACCGCTTCTCAGGCAAAGGATAGCATCCTTGTGAGGCTTGGAGAAGCCCAGGTTTACATCCTTGTGTGAGAGCTGAAGCACTATTTCGTTGGGCTCATCGTAGGCTTGGGCATCATAGAGATGCTGGGCACTTTTCAGGCTGTCGAAGAGATTGCCGTTGGTGTGGATGGCAAGCGTACGCTTGGCACGGGTCATGCCCACATAGTATCGGCGCAGTATGTCATCGGTAGGATGTTCGGGATGGGTAATGAGCATCAGTACATGGTCGAACTCATGACCTTTTGCCTTGTGGATGGTGCTGACCACGATGTCTGATTTCGAGATGTCACAGAAGTCTTCTACTGATGATTCGAACACGAACTCCCTCAGGTCGCTATAGTATTTGGCACGATTGGTCTGCTCAAATATCTGGAGGCTGCGGTGCAGGTATGGCAATGCCTGGCTGGTGGCATACTTTTGGAATGTCTGTTGCTTGGCTGTTTCCCAAATATCATCAGGGATGATAGGGGATTTCGTCTCCTTGATGCCTTGGTCTATCTTCTTCAAGAAGTATCTTACCTCTGCCAGATTCCAGAAGCGCAAGCCGTCCATTGATTGTACCAGCTTGGCCTTGATGCCATGACTGTGAAGAAGAGCCAGCATGATGACAGCCTCCTCATTGGTCTGCGTGAGGATACTGATGGTTTCGTTCTTCTTGCGGGAAGATGCATCGGCTTCTTTTGAAGCGTTACTTCTTAGTAATCGCGTAACATCTTCTAGGATAGGCTGATACATATAAACCTTCTTCTCCTGAATCTCGTATGGATGCTTCACGATTCTTACTTCTCTATCTTCTTGACTCATGGAGATGATAGGGGTAGATTTGATTCGCTGGCGGATGTTGCGGGCGAAGTCGTTGGTAGCATCCACGATATGGCGAAGACTGCGGTAATTCTCCGTCATCTCGATGAAACGGCTGTGCTCTGTCTGGGTCAGTTCATAAAGATACTGCGAGTTGGAGCCCCTAAACTCATAGATGTTCTGGTCATCATCGCCTACGGCTATCACCCTCATCTCTTCGTTGGCTTTCATCAGAGCAGAGACAAGGGCATAGTCATCCTTGCTCATGTCTTGCGCCTCGTCAATAACGAGTACGGTCTTGCTGATGCGATTGGGCTCCACTTCTCCATTGTTGATCATTTCGGCGGCTTGCTTAACCACATCTCCAGCCTCATCCAGATTGCCAACCCTGCCCAGCAGGTCGAAGCAGTAGGAATGGAAGGTCTTGATTTCTACGAAATGGGCGGCATTGCCTATGAGTTGCATCAGGCGCTGCTTGAATTCGGTAGCGGCTGCACGAGAGAAAGTGAGCATCAGGAGTTGTTCGTGCTTTACATCTTCCAACAGCAGGAGAGAGGCAAGCTTATGTACGAGCACACGTGTCTTGCCGCTGCCAGGACCGGCAGCGACTACGATGCAGCGAGACTCGTGGTCGTCGATGATTTCCTTCTGTCGCTTGGAGAGTATTCCGAAGAGTTTCTTATACTTCGAAGGTGTTACGTTGCGCTCTATCTCAGTCTCCCGGTTGCCCTTGAAGTACTTTAAGATGAAGCGGTGGTAGTCCATCTGGAAATAATCCTGCACATATTGCAGGGCGGCGTCATAATTCCTTACCATCAGGTTGGCATATTCGCCCACGATGTGAATCTGTTGAATCTTCTGCTTGTAGAATTCATTGAGCATGCGGTAATCCTCCTGCTTATAGTGGAGGCGAGGTTCCTTGATGCGTTTAATTGCCATCGCATTGTAGAGAACCAGGAATCCTCCCTCCAGCTTCATGGCTCCTATCTTGGAGAGATAGAGCAAGGCTTCCTCCACGTCCTCCAACTGCAAGGAAGAGAAGTCGGAGAAGAGTGACTGGTTGCTGGATTTCAGATCGTTCAGAAGTTCGACTACCGAGAATTGGAGAGGCTTCTCTTTCGAATTATCTATTGCGCCAGAGGCTTTTCCTAAACCTTTTTCTTCAGAAGGATTCTTTTCTTCAGAAGAGCTATTGTTACTCTCTTCTGTTATAGTTTTACTGTTTTCTTCAGCCAGGCTGTATAGTCTTTCGATAATGAATCGGCAAACCTCAATTCGTCTTTCGAATCGCTTGATGATGGTCTCTATGTCCTTGTCTCTTGTCACGATGAGATTGCGGACGCCGTCTTCCTTCTTGTGCGCATATCCCTTCACTGCCAGGAAGTATAGCAGTGTGCGGATTTTCTTTTCTGTTGAAGTGTTGATGCCGTCGTGTACGGCATTGTCATTGAGTTGTTTGTATGTGATGTGCAGCGATTCATCCGGGATATGTTCCAGGATGTATCTTTCCAGTTTGGCGAAGTTCTCCAGCATCTGCTGAGGCTTGCGTTGCTTGTCGCTGATGTCTTGCAGATAGGCTGAGATGTCACGGGTATCGGCAAGGATGCCTTCCTGTCGCATACGGTCAACGGAAGAGATGACGTCTCGCTTGCTGAGTCCTAGGATGTCGGCGAGGTAATCGATGCGGGATTCTGCCTCGCTATCCTGTGCCTTGGCTATATGCTTCTGGGTGATGAGCGACTTGATGATGCGGATGGCATTCTTCATCTCATCTTCAGAGAACAGGGGTGATTCGGTGAGGCGAAGTCTTGCCTCGTCCATGTTCTTGACGGTGATACCTGTGGCATAGACGTGCGGAATGTTGTTGCCACGCTCTATGTATCCGCTCTGTTCCAGGGCGGAAAGGGCGGTGCGAACACGGGTTTCTATGTCGGATACCGAGTCATCCCAACCGGCTTGGCGGGCTATCTCCAGTGCCGAACAACTTACATGTGGACGCTGCTTGGTAAAATCCTTAACGGCTTTCCATACCTGTTGTATCTCGCTGATGCTCAGTTTGGTTTGGTTGAGTAGGATGAAGTGCTTGTCCAAGTCCTCATCGCTATAGAGTACATAGCATTTGGCATTGAGGTGTGGGTCTCTTCCTGCACGTCCAGCCTCCTGTACATAGTTCTCCAGAGAGTCGGAGATGTCGTAGTGGATAACCAGCCCCACATCGCTTTTATCTACTCCCATGCCGAAGGCGGAGGTGGCAACGATGATTCTAACCTTATCGCTCATGAAGGCATCCTGATTGTGTATCTTCTCATCGGCATCCATCTTGCCATTATAGGGCAGGGCGGATATGCCGTCACGGGTCAGCTTCTGGGCGAGTTCCCGGGTTCGCTTGGTGCGGGATACGTAGATGATGGTAGGGCAATCAGCCTGCTCTACCAACGAGCGCAGGAGATTGTATTTATTGCCGTCACTATCTACGTGGATAACGGAATAGTGCAGGTTGGTACGTGAGGCTGATGAGGCGAAGAGCTGGAGGTCGGTACCCAGCCAATGCTTGAAATAGTCGCAGATGTCCTGCACCACCTTCTGTTTTGCAGTGGCGGTGAAGCAAGATACGGGTATCAGGGTTTGACCATGGTTGCGGGCCATAGCGTCCTTGCCGAACTTGCGTTCCTGATATTCCTTGATAAACTTGCCGATGTATAGGTAATCTACCCGGAAGTCTTGTCCCCATGCAGAGAAGCAGTGAGCTTCATCAATGACGAATCTCACCACATGCCGTGCCATTAGGATGCGCTCGATGGTTTTGGAGCGCAACATCTCTGGTGCTATATATAATAAGGTGGCATCTCCGCTCTGTACTCGTTCGATGGCTAGGGAGCGGGAGATAGGGTCGAGGAGACCGTTGATGGTTACGGCATCGGTGAATCCGCGGTCTGCGAGGTTATCTACCTGGTCTTTCATCAATGATTGCAGAGGCGAGATAACCACGGTGAGTCCATGTATGGTTCTGCCATCCATCAAGGCTGGCAACTGGAAGGTGAGCGACTTGCCGCCACCCGTAGGAAATATCGCCAATAATGACTTGCCATCCACAGCAGCCTGCGATGCCTGTTCCTGCAGCGGTTCGCCGTCATAGGTACGGAAGGCATCATAGCCGAAGAGTTGTTTCAGGTTGTGATGAATATCGAGCATGCGGTTGCAATACTCGCAGCCATCGGTGCATTGGGTATGGCAGAGCATATAGATGATATGTTCTACTTCGGGATAATGGAAGAGTACCCAACCTGGGGTTACAGATTGGTAATCGTCTGTGCCTATGAGGGCCAAGGCGTATGCCAAGCCGCAAGGCGACTGGGCTGCAAGAGCCGGAATATCGGCATGGTCGCAAATATGATTCTTGTATTCAGAAAGAATGAATTCAGAAACGTCTCTGATTGCATCATCCTTTTCGATGGCTCCCACATACATCAGGAATCCTCTGAATTCCTCTTCATGCTGGAGCAGAAAGGTGAAGATTTTCCTCTTCCTTTCTGATAATTGATTCCATGCAGCGATTTCATCCATCAAAAGCTCCTTGGCTTTCTCACAGTCATTTACAGGATTGTTCATCTGCTCGCTCATCAGTTTGTCGTCCTTTACCAGATGATGGTAAGGGCGTTTGGGGAAGAGGAGCGGGGAGAGATAGAGGGTATCTATCAGTATGCCGTTGAGTTGGAGATAGCGGGCATCGTGATGAATGAGGTTATGCCCGCAGATATAGTCAACCTTTCCTTCTTGCAGGAACTTGTTCAGTGCCGTCTGCGATGCTTGGTGAAAGGTGGCTCCGTCATAACGCAATGCTCCGATGTCGTGTATTTTATGGTCTTTCAGTCCCACTTCGGTATCCACGAAGGCAATGTTCCTGCTTCTGGCATCTTCCTTCTTGATGTCAGAGCTTACGGTGAGATTGTTCTTCCTTCCAAAGAGGCGACTGAGTATTGACATAATAAATTTTTTTTTTGCTTTTTATATGTATCAGAAAGCAGTCTTATCTATGTATAGACCATACCTTCCTCTATGATGTCGCAGACAGATATTTTTATCTTATGCTTTTTCGATTATCCAATTTTCAATATTCCCAGTTTTACTGTCGAAGTTGATGCCGACTTTGGTTATTGGCTTGCCGCTTAGCGCAAATCGTTTGTGATAGTTCTTCAGGTTGATTTGCTGCATTGCACATTCCGCACTCTTGTCTAACTTAATCTCCAACAGGAAAAGGTCTGTATGGGTGAGCAATACGATGTCAACTCTGCCGTTGGGTGTATGAACTTCAACGTCCACCTGATAGTCTGTAAGCAGAGAGAATATGATGAAGAGCATCTGCTGGTAATGTCCCTCATAATGAGCGTTGTTGCAGTAAGGAATTGTTCCCAGGAATGTCTGGAGTAAGGTTAATGCCTCCGCCATATTCTGCTTATCTAATGCCTGTGCGATACGACGGGCTGTATTGGTTGTTGCAAGCGTATTTTGTGTGACGTATGATGGAATCAGTGCCTTGGTCAGTCCCATTTTCACCTCCTTGTTAGGAACATCAAGAACGTAATAGTTGTAGTCTTCATGATATTCCTTGATGGTGATGTATCCGCTTTGGTAAAGCAGCGGCATAATGGTTGGCATATTCTCCGTAGGAGCATCAAACTCACTGGCATCAGCCTCCACTCGTGTGATGATGTCAGTAGGAACTACCTGATATTTGCGCATCATATTGATGAGATAAGTTGGAGTGCCGGAAGTAAACCAATAGGATCCGAACTTGTTTTCAGCAAAGCAATTCAGCAGGCTATATGGATTGAAGATATCGGGTGAGAATCTTGTGAAATGATAGCCGTCATAATTCTCTTTTAACTTGTCGATGACTTGCTCTTTAGTTATGTTTCTTCTTCGGGCAAGTTCCTCAATATCTTCGGACATCTGCATCAGAAGTTCTTCTTTGGTGATGCCACAGATACCAGCATAATCATCATTCATGGATATGTTGGTGATGTTGTTCAGTTCGCTGAAGATGCTGACTTGCGAGAACTTGGTGATGCCCGTCAGGAAGACAAAGCGTAGTTTTGCTTCGCTGTATTTCAAAGGACTGAAGAAGTTGCGCATGATATTGCGTAAGGTATCCAATTGTTCTTGCTCGTGAGCCACATCCAGCATGGGTGCATCATATTCATCAATAAGCACGACAACCAGTTTTCCTGATTTCTCGTATGCTGTATTGATCAGTTCTGTCAATCGGTTATTGGCATCAATTTGTGGCTGTGTGATACCCCATTTCTTCTCTTCTGTTTCCAGAATGAATGCGAGATATCTCTCCAGCTGTTCTTTATTCATGTGTTTTCCTCCGCTCAAATCAAAGTGGAGCACAGGATATTCTGTCCACTCCTTTTCCAGCTTTTCGATGGCAAGACCATTGAATAAGTCTCTCTTGCCTTCAAAGTAACTCTGGAGGGTGGTTAGAAAAAGGGATTTTCCAAAGCGGCGTGGACGTCCCAAGAAGAAATAGGTACCGCTGGTGTGCGTCAGGCGGTAAACGTATTCCGTCTTGTCGATATAGAGCTTGTTTTCCTTACGGATTCGCTCGAAAGTCTGTATGCCTAATGGATATAACTTAAGTGCCATAATCTTCGATGTTTATATTTCCACCGCAAATTTACAATTATTATTTGATATATGCAAATTATCAGGCGCTTTTATATTCTTTAACTATTTCTTGTGCAGTATTCATGCTGGTTTAGTATCTATATATAGATAAATTGTGCAAAATAATATACTCATGGATTCAAATATACAAACTTTAGTATTTAAAGCAAAACAAGGAGATAATAGTGCTTTCAGCACATTGTATCAGATATATTATCCTAAAATGAAAGGTATATGTATCAATATTCTTAAAGAGGACAAGGATGTCATTGATGACCTTGTCCAAGATGCATTTATACTAGCGCTTGTATCTCTGAAAGATTTGAAGAATCCTAACAGATTCGGTCAATGGCTTACAAGTATAACTTCTAATCTTGCATTAAAATACAAAGAAAAGGGTAATACATTTAGATATATTTCTTTATCAGATATAGATGAAAGTGTGATTGACAGCTGTGATGATTGTAGAAATACAGTATCTTCTATCCAATACGAGGATATTATGGCTGAAATCGATAAATTACCAGTTGGATACAAAAAGGTATTCAAGCTTTCTGTGCTAGATGGTTTGTCTCATCAGGAAATTGCAAAGTTGCTTGATATAGCTCCACACAGTTCTTCTTCGCAATTAGCGAGAGCTAAGGCTTTGTTGAGAAACAAATTGAGCCAGAGAACAATACTAATTATGGTATTGGTCCTCATCATTATTCCTGTATATAAGCAACTTATAACCAAAAAACAGCTTATTTCAGAAAATGATACCAATATAACACGCAGACGTAAAATAAAAGGTCAAGTAAGTCCAGCATCAAAGAACGATGTTGACTCTACAAACTGTACACAAAAGCAGAATCCATGTACTCATTATCACAATATGCTAACCATAGAGAGTATAGCAGCAATGTGTGACGACACAACGGAAATAAAACATAATATAATTGCAAATATAACAGATACATTGAAAGATGAAAAGCAGTTTGCTGTAAATAGAACTGATAGTATCTTGGTAAAAGATTCTATCATCGCCCCTAATCTCTATAAGGAATCATGGATTACAGAAAATCTTGAGGTTCACAAAAGGAATAAGTGGCAATTTCTGGCTGCAGGTTCTTTGGGGACGACTCTTGTACAGAGTGTATGTAAGTTTATAAAAAGTAACGATATTACTAGTGGCTTGCCTTCTGGTCCGGACCAGCCAACAGACCCAACCATCCCTTCAGAGAAGTATTTCACGACATGGGAAGACTATGCAAAAGAGCTACATCGCATATCCCAGGCAGACCCTACTACAGAAAATGTAGCCATGGCAGATATTGCAGACCATAATAGTGGAGAAATAGTAGAAGTAGAACATCATGACAAGCCAATAACATTGAGCATTGCTGTAAATAAAAACATAGGTAAAAGATGGAGTTTAGAGACAGGACTTCAATATTCTTATCTGAAATCATATTTCATTCTTGGTACTGGCAGCTATCGTGTTGACAAGGAACAAAAGCTCCACTATCTTGGTGTTCCTTTCAAACTGTCTTATCAATTTATGAATTTCAAGAGATTGTCAACTTATGGTTCTGTAGGCACTGGTATTCTGATTCCTATATATGGAAAAACTGATGCAGATTATATCGTTGGAGATAAGTCTGCATACACAACAGATTGGAAACTGACGCTCCCGATACAGTGGTCTGTAAATACAAACATCGGAATCCAATATCAGTTTGCACCAAATCTGAATTTGTTTATAGAACCAACCATGAATTGGTACATTCCGAATAGTAGCTGTATTAAGAATGCTTGGACAGAACGTCCATTCACATTGACCATTCCGTTTGGAATAAGGTTCTCTTGGTAAAAAGTCTCTTTTTGCATGCAGTCTTTTTGGTAAATCTATATCTATATGGTAAAAGGTCAAAACATTATATAGATATGCAGAAAAGACATACAGATAGAAAGATGTATTTCCATGACTTGGAAATCACATCTAAAGAGTTTTACATCAGCTACTTGTCAACTTTCATAAAGTTGACTTCGAAAAGTAGAGTATTAGAGGTGGGTTGTGGCGAAGGAGGCAATTTAGTCCCCTTTGTCCAACTTGGCTGTAGAGTTACTGGAATAGACATAGCAGAATGCAGAATAATAGATGCGAAAGCATATTTTTCGGAAATCTGCGAAAATGCCACATTCGTGTGTTGCGACTTTATGAAATACCATGCGCCCATCAATGAAGAGGAAAAGTTTGACGTGATACTATTACATGATGTAATAGAACATGTTCCAGCGAAAGGAGAATTTCTGTTACACCTCAAAAGTTTTCTAAAGTCAACAGGTGTTCTCTTTGTCGGATTCCCTGCATGGCAGATGCCGTTTGGTGGCCATCAACAGATTTGCCGAAGCAAGCTCTGTTCGCACTTTCCATTCATACATTTGCTACCAAACTCTATGTATAATTCATTATTGAAACTATGCAAAGAGGAAGATGGTACTATAAGCGAGCTGATGAGCATAAAAGAGTGCAGAACAAGTATAGAGTTATTTGAAAAATTGATAAAAAGATGTGAATTCTCTGTTGTTGACAAGAAGTTTTGGTTTATCAATCCTCATTATAAACAGAAGTTCCATCTTACTCCATCGCTGTTGCCTCGTTTTGTTTGGAAAATTAAGTATGCAAGAAATTTCTTCACTACTTCTTGTTGGTACATATTGAATTTGAGCAATACGTAAAAGTAATACTCTCTTGTAGAGTGATAGAATATAAAGAAGTAAAAAGAGAAATCTCATGCAAGTTTTTGATTCCTTTTGCGTTTATTGAATAGTTATAACCCTTTAATATCAAGAAGCGTATGAAAATTAGAATGATTTTTATGGCATTAGCAGCTTTGCTTTGTTTGGCAAGTTGTAGCGATGATGATTCTGGAATCCAACTCACTAAAGACGAAGTAACCGGTGATATAATTACTGGTAAGCAGATTGTTATTAACACTCTTACAACCTATACCGATAGTGGCAGCAAGGTGAATGTTAATGGAGCTAAAGGTAAAGTATCAGCAACATCTTCTGATGATAGTGTTGCCAAGGTTTCGTGTTCTTCAAATGAGTCAGAGAAGGAGATATATGTAAGTGGCGTTTCTGAGGGAAATGCTACTATAACCGTAACCGACTCAGACGGAAACTCTGCTATCTTAAAGGTAGAAGTAAAAAATTGGACTGCCCGGTGGAAGATATATAGAACGATGTATGTGGTAAATAGAAAATGTTTAGTTGAAGGCGTTTCTTCCGAGGATTCCGCAGCTATCGCAGCCGATGCCATAGAGAACGACAAGTACTATAAATATTATACTTTCCGTAATCATACTAATGATCCTTTTGGTGTTATAACCAAAAGACTTACCATAACTGACAGTGAAGGAAATATACGTATGGAGGGAGATCTTAACATCCAACAAAATGCTGATAATACAGAAGTTTGGTATTTGTTGCCTTTCAAAGATTATAGAGCAGTTGTCTTGGCTACATTCTATAGTGACGGTGAGAGTATCTTTAAAGATGTGACAGATAATTATAAGAAGACTTATCCTCACATTAAAAAGGTCGAGCTACAAGCCATTTGTGCAATAGAGGAATTGGAGCCGGACAAATAAGTAAGAGTGTATCTTGTAATATTTTTGTGGATAAATCCCGAGGAAAGATTTCTAAAGAAACGTTTCCTCGGGATTGTTGTATTAATACAATCCCAAGAGACTCGTGAGGATATCTTCAAGGCTGATTAATATGCACCTAAAACCTTCCAGTCGTCTATGAGTTTGAACAGTCGGGGCATGGCTGGCTTGTAGCTGTCGGGATAGGTGAGGGAATAGACGAAGAGTATTCTGCCACTCTTGATGAATTTATCGTAATGACTGTAGCCATCTACTCTTACTCCGTTTTCATAGACAGGACCGGAGAGGATGAATGCCTTATTCGATGCCTGCATCGTCCGCTCCGAATGAAGCTTCTGGGCTAGAGAATCGGCACAAGCCTGGAGGGTGTTGCTATAGTTGGGGGTAACGTAACTCTCCAGGATGATGTTGGCATGATTAGTGAATGAGAAGCGGGCATAGCCCTGGTATCCCGATACCGAAGTATCCTCCTGCTGAAAGAAGCAAGGATATTTGACAACGTAGCCGAAGTCCGGATCATTGTATTCCTTCATAGGTGCCATCTCTACCTTGGTTTTGAAATCCGCCATCGGTGTATGCTGCTCTTTCGTAACCTCATGGTGATAGTTGATGATGAAGTTTATCATCATCAGCAAGACAACTGCTATCAAAAAAATCTTCTTCATATCTTTGCTTCTTTTGTATTTTAGCAGCAAAGGTATGAAGAAGATGGGAAAATGCCAAATAATAAGTATGACATTTGGCTGACATTTCTGAAATTATCTGATTATCAGTCGGTAAGACTTGCCTCTTTCCGATTCAATCATGAGGTTGCTATTCAGCTCAATCACCGGTTTGATACGGCGGATCAAGGTATAGAGCGTTTCACTGGCATCCGGTTTCTTGGGCCAAAGAGCATCACAAATCTCCTGTTTGGAGAGTTGATGATGCGTATTGTTGAAGAAGAGTTGCATCAGCTGGTGCTGCATCGGAGTAAACTTGATGGCTTGTCCGCTTTCCTGATTGTAGAAGGAATCCTCGTCTTGAGAATAGCACATGGTGCCGAACATATCAGCCTCATGATTCCAGGGTTGTTTTCTGCGATGATAGTATAGCGATGCAATTGCCCAAATCATAGCCATGAGGGTAAGCGTCAAAGATGTCCGCTGGTTGCTCATACTCAAAACATCTGCCATCGAACAGTTAGCATAACTTTGGATAGAATGCTCGTTGAGGAGCATCTGTTTGCTGCTGAGCAGGTTGGCGCTATTTACCAGCTGGGAATTGTTCTTGCCTCTTCTCCTGTCTTCCATCACATAGCAGAGATTACTGGTCGACTTCAGCAGGTCGATGCTGAGATGTGACCGGTAGCTCTGGATGGTATCAGGCGTAATCCATTGATATTTATTTTCCTGAAGAGTCAGAGCCAAAGCTTTGTTCATATCTTGTACAATGGCATACTGTGCCTTGCGGTAGTTGCTTACGCTGGAGAATGCCGCAGACATCACAAGGATGGCGAAGATGAGGATGGAATGATATGCTTTCAGTTTCATATTATCTATTCTGTTTAAATGATATACTGTTTAAAGATTCAAATGCAAAAGTACAGAAATTCTATGAAAGATGGTATAAAACTAGATATAATATTCGTTAATTGATAAATGTCAGACTCATGTCAGCCATATTTTTCGCTTCGGTCTTCTCTTTTTGATACCTTTGCAGCAGAAAACAAGTTTTAGAAAAAGTATATGATGACAATGAAGAAAAGTAAATTGTTAACAGCTATGGTGATGCTGTGGGCATTGACTTCTTGTGCAGAAATACGTGCCCAGGAAATCCAGCAGGTATCGAATGATTCTATAGCCTTGCAAGAGGTTGTTGTGAAGGCGGCACGAGTGGTCAACAAGGAAGATGGCAAGTTGATATTCCCAAGCGATATTCAGAAACAGCGTTCTTTTTCTGGTTTTTCGCTTTTAGGAAAGTTGGCTTTGCCTCATATTAGGGTTGATGAGGCTGGCCGTTCCATTTCTGCTACCGATCATAAAGGAGATGTGCAGGTTCGTATCAATGGCATTCTCGCCAATATGCATGATGTACAGATGCTGGATGTATCTACGATTATGAGTGTTGATTATATCGACAATCCTGGTGTAAGATATGGAAAGAATATCGCATACGTGATAGATATTCATACCCGCAGGGCTTCATCGGGTGGCAGTTTGGGCTTTAACTTGACCAATGCGCTAACTACCAAGCTCGGTTCGAACGATGTCTATGCATCCGTCAATAAGGGCAAGAGTCAATTGAATTTTTTATATGAGCAGACTTATGTGGATAATAAGGCATCCGATTATAATGAGGATGCTCAGTATCTTCTAAATGATGGTTCTGAGTATCAGATATCTCGAAAAATCATGAATGTGGCAACTCGAAATTATGGTAATACATTGCAGTTGAAGTATAATCTGGCTGATTCTGCATTATATGTATTCCAGACAACGCTTACCACGGATTTCAGCAATCAGCCTTATACATCGAATGAGATGTGGTTTTCTGAATCAGGAAAGCCTGCGTATCCTGTTTATAGAACCAGCAAAGGTAGGGATTTTTCTCCTGCGCTCGATTTGTATTTCTATCATCAGTTGGGTAAGCATCAGTCTTTATCGACAGATGTTTTGGGTACTTATATTCGAACAAAAGGGGCCTATTATGAAGATGAGGGCGAACCCTATCAATATCAGGTAGATGGCAAGACTTATTCGCTCATATCCGAGGCAATCTATGAAAACCGGTTGAAACCCTTTACATTTTCTGCAGGAACCAACTTGAACTGGAAATATATGGATAATCAGTATTTGGGTGATGTGGTTAGCGAGAATGGTATCCGTTCATTGGGTATTTATGGTTTTGCACAAATCAAGGGAAGTTTGGGACAATTCAAGGAAGGAACATCCCGTTTAACTTATGTGGCTGGCTTCGGGTTGAGTAATCAGTCTTATCGACAGGGAGATGAGGATTTTAGTTTTTGGCTTTGTCGTCCGAAACTCACATTGGCTTATTGCTTGACATCTTCGTTTCAGATTCGCTTGGGAAGTGAATTATCACAGCATATTTCGCAGATAGCTATGATTTCGGATACCCGTATTCGGAAGAACAGTATGGAATGGACTGTGGGTAATCCTTCGCTTAAGCCTAACAGTATATATGAGAACTGGGTTGCGTTCTCTTTCAGTAAACCAAGGATAAATACTGATTTTACCCTGAATTATCGCATCAATCGTCATTGTAATTTGGCGAAATACACCCGCACGGAAAATGATCAGTTTCTTTATACCCAGGAGAATCAGCCCCATTGTAATATGTTGTATCTTACGAATGATACCCGGTTTGACATTATCCCCGACCACCTTATATTATCTGTGAACGCAGGTATTTACCGTTTTTTCAATAAGGGCGATGAGTACAATCATTGTTATACCGCTTATAATTATGGTGGATCATTACAGGGATATTGGGGAAAATGGACTGTGATACTGTATGCTGATAACGGTTGGAACTTTATGGAGGGAGAGAACATCGGGCATAATCCTCCTTCATTGGCTGCCTCAGCCAGTTATCATATAGGTGATTTCGATTTTACGCTCTATATGCATAATCCGTTTATGGCTCATCCGAAATCCTATTCAGCAGAAATCGTCAACGCTTTGCTCCGTAAGCAGGTTCGTGGTTATGACAATTCGGGAGGTAATTTGTTCCGTATCGGTGTTGCCTGGAATATCAATCGGGGAAAGGAATACCGTAAGATACAGCGGAATATCAACAATGAGGAGAGCGAAACGGGTATCTTGAAATAGGTGGCTTTGCTTTCTATATGGGTTGCATGGGCAACAGCCGGAATTTATTTTTTCCCTTTATTGATGATATAAATTCCGGCTGTTGCCAATGCGCCTGCTATCAGATACTTCCAGTAGAAGGTTTCGCCAAGACAGAGGCAGGAGGTGATGGCTCCTACTACGGGGATGAGCGAATTGTATATCGCAACCTTTCCTACGGGATTGCAGCTCAACAACTTGTTGTAGAGAGCGAAACTGATAGTTGAGATGGCGATGAGCAGAAGCAGAATCGTGATGCCCCAGAGACTGATGACTGGCAGATAGCCACCCATCAACAAAGCAGGAATAACCAGCAAGGCTCCACCGATGCTCAACGAATAACCGGTTCCTACGAAAACATCCACCCTCTTGCTCAAGCCTCGGGTCAGCAGGGAAGCACTGGCTCCACACAGGGCATTGAGGATAATCATACCATCGCCCAAGAATGTGAAACTTCCGCTTTCCTTTCCGCCAAGGTTCAAGGCAAGGATGCCCAGGAAGCCGATGATGCAGCCCAATGCCTTTCGCCACGTCATCCTGTCGCTCTTGAAGAAGATGCAGGCAAAGATAACCACCGTGAAGACGCTCATCGAATTGAGTATCGCCGAACGTGCTCCAGCATTATGCGAGAGTCCGAAATAGAAGAAAGCATAATGAAGGGTGGTGTTGAGGAGTGCATAGAGGAGAAGGAACCATACATTTGTATTCGTCAGGAAACTGAAGCTTCCATTCTTCTGAACATCATGATTCTCCTTCTGGACAGCATTCTTCTTGAATCCGAATTTACGATGCGAGCTTCTGGCGATGGCAAGGATGATGATGCCGGAGATGAAGAAGCGGATGCCGGCAAAAAGCATCTTGCTTCCGGTCATGTCTGCTGTAATCTGATATTCCTCCATTCCCATTTTTATCAATGGGTAAGCCCATCCCCACGAGATAGCAGCCGTAAGGGCGAACAGGCTTACCCATACCGGGCGCTGAAATATACTGAGTGTATTTGTTTCTTTCTTTTCCATTTATATTTATTGTAGGAGTATTGAAGGGCTTTTTACCTCTTCAAACTCCCAATCTTCTACAGTTCTGGTTTGAGTACTGAAGCTGATACCTATTTTATATATTTTTCTTTCATCTGCGGAGTAAGGAATCATATAACCTTTCTCGTCTATTTGCTCCAAAGCCTCTTGGGCAGGTTTGTTGATCTTTATCTCAAAGACAAAGATTGCTGTAGGAGCAAACATTACTGCATCAGCTCTTCCCCTGCAACTTTTTACTTGTGTATAGGTTGCCACATTCATCATTGAAAGAACTATGTAGAGAATAGTCTCATAATAATATTCGCTCTTTTGCATATTCTCCAATACGCTCTTTCCACCCTCTGGGTATGGAATAGAAGCAAAGTAAGCCTTCATCTGCTCCATGGCTTGGTCTATGTTACCCGTCAGCAGGTCACGATAGAAGAGTGCTGCAAAACCTAAGGACTGGCTATCGCTCTTGCCGGAATAAATGGGAAGGAGATTCTCCATTAATCCTGCCCTTACCTCTTTGTTTGGAATGCCTAGATAATATCCATTGCTGAGCGGGTCATACTTTTTGATGGTAAGATAGCCGCTTTGGTAGAGCAAAGGCAAGGCATCACTCATCTTCTCCGTAGGACGGTCAAAGGATGAGGAAAAGGCAAACATATCGTCAAGTGTTGTGACATCTGTATGGAAATGTTGCATCTGATGAATCAGGTAGGTTGATGTACCCGAAGCATACCAGTAGTTGTCGATGAATCCTGCCGCAAAACTTCTCATGAGACTGTATGGATTGAAGATATCTTCACCTTCCCGGCTGAAGTGGTAACCATCATAGTTTTCTCTTAGCAATTCTCTCATTCTTTCGAATGATACATGATTTTTGCTAGCCAGCAAAGCAATATCTTCTTTCAGAACGGTGTCCAGTTCATCCTTGGTGATGCCGCAGATGGTAGAAAACTCCGGATCCATACTGATGTTGGTAAGATTATTGATGGTGCTGAAGATGCTGAGTTGAGAGAATTTTGTGATTCCCGTGATAAAGGCAAAATGAATATGCGAGCTGTTGGCTTTAACAGGCGCATAAAACTCCTGCATAATAGTTCTTACTGCTTCCAGTTTTGACTCATCATGCAACACATCAAGTAGAGGAGCATCGTATTCGTCAATAATGATAACGACTTTTCTGCCGGTCATCGATTCTGCCTGTTCTATGAGCTGGGTTAATCTGTTGCCGGCACTTTCCCTCATATCTTCTATTCCGAATTGCTTTTCGAACCTGCGTAATTGTATGTCGAATTTTTCGGGAAAGAGAGATAAATCGCAGTTCTTGAAGGTTGACAGATCGAAATGGAGTACAGGATATTCTATCCATTCTTTTTCCAAAGTTTCGATAGCGAGTCCTTTGAAAAGATCTTTCTTTCCTTCAAAGTAAGAATGCAGCGTACTGCTTAGCAGGGACTTTCCAAAACGGCGCGGACGGCTAAGAAACACATATTTGTATTTCTTTACCATATTGTAAATGAGGGCGGTTTTATCTACATAGATCATACCTTCCTCTATGATGTCGCTGAAGGTTTGCACCCCAACGGGATAGATTCTTTCATTTGCCATAATCTTCGAAGTTTATATTTCCACCGCAAATTTACAATTATTATTTGATATATGCAAATAATCAAGTGCAATATTTGAAACAGCAAAATAAATATCCTCCTTATCTTTTCTTTTTTAGGATAAAAATGAGTACTTTTGCAAAAAAAGTTGGATTTATAGGTTAGCATTTTCTCTACTCGAGGGTAATAGCTAGTAAAAATCGTGATGGAAAAGAAAGAAATATCAACACTGTTCAGGCAGTATTACGGGCGGATGTATGGGATGGCTGTCAGCATCCTCTACGATGAGCAAGAGAGCAAGGATGTGGTTAGCGACATCTTTGAACGATTGCTCGAATCTGATACCGTATTGTTGCCAGATACCGTCGAGCACTATCTGCTAACGAGTGTTCGAAACAGTTGCCTCAAGCGCATTTCACAAAAAACGAACCGGCAGCGTATCGTTATGCTTTATGCCAGCGAACAACAGATGGCTGCATCTCCAGAAGAAGATGAACTCCGGTTGGAGCAGATGCTGCATTTTGCCAAGACCCATCTCACCCCACAACAGCAGTGCATTTTCAAGATGCGATTCCTGGGAGGGATGAAGTATGGAGAGATAGGAGAGGAACTGGATATCAGCCGAGTGGCAGTCTGGAAACATCTTTCCAACATTACGAAGATGATTAAAGAACAATTTAAAGATTCAGAGTTATGACCAACAAGAGTAATGACGATCAGTTAGTTCTGCTGAAGCGGGCTTTTGCCTATGAGAAGGCGAAAGACTCTGTGGATGTGGATAAAGCTTGGAAGGAGTTTGAGGCAAAGCTTGCTGATACTGATTCCAAGCAAGGGGATGAGGCTTTGGATATTTCCGAAAAAGCGTATCATCCGACAGGGCAATCTTCCTGGATGAAGATAGCAGCCGCCTTTGTGGGATTGCTGATGCTTTCGGGCATTTCGTATGCGGCTTATCATATTGTGAACCGTGCAGAAAAGAACGAGACGGCTTTGGTGACAGATAGCGTGAAGACACCGCAAAAACAGAAGGCAAAGGTTGCGGTAGATGACGCTTGGCTGAAGATAGAACCAACCCAAAAAGCCCCTGTTGTCTTTGAGGATATTGAGTTGTCTGGCATCTTGGAGTATATTGCCGATAAGATGCAGGTAAAGGTGGAGTACCGCAACCAGGCAGCAGCACATATCCGTTTTTATCTGCAATGGGATAGCAAGGATTCCCTGCAAGATATCATCGACAAGATCAATCACTTTGATAAGGTACATCTTTCCTTTGATGAGGCTAATCAGATGTTGATTGTAGAGTAAATACGCATGATTTGTTCCTATCCGACAGGAACTGTGAAAAAGAGAGAAACTATGAAGAGAATCATATTTATGATATTTCTGTGTATGGCGCTTATGGCAGGCTATGCACAACCCTTGTCGCATACTTTCGACAAGGCTTCGTTCAGTAAGGTCTTGGTCTGGCTTGACAAGGCTCAACCCCAATATAAAATCAATTTTATCTACGATGAGTTGGAGGATTTCACCGTCAGTACTTCTTTCAAGAACAAGGATGTCCGTGATATCGTAACCCAGGTAATTGGCTTTTATCCCATCCGTGCCACCTTCGACAAGGATGAGATCTATTTCGAATGTGTCCAGAAGGAACCCCAGAAGCTGATAGGAAGGGTGTTGGATGATAAGGGCGCACCGATGGAATTTGTCAACATCGCTCTTCTGGATGTCAGGGATTCCAGCTATGTGAATGGGGGTGTGAGCAATCTTTCTGGCGACTTCGTGATTCCTGTTCATCAGAAGCAGGTCATCGCCCGTTTCTCCTATGTTGGCTACAAGACCCAGTATAAACGGGTGAATGTGGGCAAGATGGGCAGTATCCGGTTGTTCCGTGATGCCTATACATTAAATAAGGTGGTGGTGAAAGCCTACAAGCCTTTGTTCCAACGCAAGGAAGACAAGACCGTTTTCAATGTGAGTGAACTGAAGAATATCGGGGCAATGAATGCCACGGATGTGTTGAAGTATGCTCCAAAGGTGATGGTGCTGGATGATGCTTCCGGAGGAGTGAATATCAAGGTGAATAATACAGAGGCAACCATTTTCGTAAATGACAGAAAACTGGCAGGAACGGAACTGAAGTCTTTCCTTTCAAGCATCAAGGCTGATGATATCCAAAGCATTGAGATACAAGATACGCATGGTGCTGAGCATGATGCCGACATTAAGGGTGGCATTGTTCATATCAGGACAAGGATTCGGGCTGGTTTTAATGGAAGTATCACGGGATATGTGGGAAATCTAAGCCCAGAATCGAGTAAGTTTTATTCCTATTATCCATTGTTGAATTTTAATTTGGGAACGGAGCGTTGGAATGTTTATGCCTCTACTTATTATATCTGGGCAAGAAATGCCCTATATGGTGAGACGCAACATCATTTTATGGAGACAGATACCCATCATCTTGTTGCTCAAACGTATGATAATAGGCAAAAGTTATATTTCTATCGTGTGGGTAGTATCTATGCCATTGATAAGAAGCATCATCATCTCTTTGGCGCTGAGCTGAATGGAAATATCAATAATGGGCATGCTGTTAGTGCGGGTGATTACTGTAAGTTTACTGATGCCAATAAGATGTTGTATCAAGGTGTTTCTGATATGAACGACCGTAATAATACGGATTATCTGAATGCGGTGCTTTCTTACAATTGGAAAATAGATGAGAAAGACAGTTATCTAAAGGTATTAGGCAACTATAATTATAAGCATGCCAATAAGGGCAATAGTTTCGTAGCATCTTATGAAGATTATGAGCCTTTGCATACGGATGAGTATAATCAATCAACCTCGAATGCCAATACAGGAAGTTTGCAGACGGATTTCCGTTATAATTTCCCTAGCAGTTTGGCGCTTCGCTTGGGTTCTAAATATGAGAATAATATCAGAACCACAGGATTGAACATCAGGAACAATCTCGTGGAGGGAGATTTGACTTCAAGCGATTGGAAGTATCAGGAACAGGTTGCGGCTGCTTATCTCGGGTTGTCGAAGAACTTTGGAGAGAAGGTGTTTGCTTATCTAAGTATGCGAATGGAGAATACTTGGCAGAAGGGCATCAATCGCTTGACTGATAAAACAGAGGTGGATAAGCGATATACCAATTGGTTTCCTTATGCATACTTGTCTTATAAGTTCAATGACAAGAGTAGTATGAGTCTTACATATAGCAGCAGTATCAACCGTCCTTCGTTTGGTGATCTTACCAATAACAAGGAACGTATTTCAGCCGTTCTTTATACAACTGGCAATCCGAATGTGCAGCCATCTATCAGTAACTCCCTTATATGGGAGTTGACGCATGGTAACCATTCTCTGTCTTTCTCGTATAAGCATAGGAAAGATGTGATAGCTGAGTATTTTGAGACGATTGGTGACAAGACTTATCGTGATATAACCAATTTTGGCTCAGAGACCATCGTGGGGGCTGATTATGCTTTCAATGGGAAAATCTTGCCTTGGTGGAATCTCAATGTGGGGTTGGCTGGTTATTATGACGATATCCCAAAGAGTTATAATGTAAAGCACATTTGGGTGGTAAGAGGCAATTGCGTCAATTACCTCACCTTCAAGAAGATAGGTAGTTTTTCTGTGGAGGGAAATTATTCTACAAGCACGATAGATGCTAACTATAAAAGTCATCCTCTTGGCTACGTGTGTTTAGGGTATAATCGAACATTCTTGAAGGATGCCTTGTCGCTGGGTTTCAGCGTATTTGATGTCTTCCATACGCTTCGTCAGAAAGGCTATCAGCTCAATCCAGTCCTCGACTATGAGTTCTATCAGAAGGCATACTCCCGTTATAGCCTGACATTGACTTATAGCTTCCACAATAAGTATAAGGCTCGTAAAGGTCAGATTCAGAATGATAACTCTATTATCAATCGACTATAAAAAATGGGGAATCTGTTTTTGCAGGTTCCCCTTTTTCCTCTTTATCAATTCCTAGTTTTTCTACCTTTCAATTTCTTCTACAAGTCCCCCAGATGTCTTTCTATCGGAATTCCGCGGTTCTTGTCCTTATCATCCTTGTTGATGTCTATCCAGTTGCGCAGGGTATCCATGGCGATGCGGGTGGCATGGCGGAGATGATCGCCATCCTTCAGTCTGCCCACGATGATGCTGGAGAAGATGTCGCCGGTGCCCGGGAACTGAACTGGGATTTCTTCGTAGGGCAGGAGGAAATACTCTTCTGTAAGATGATTGAAACCTACCACGGCATGCTGACCCTCTACGATGCATGAGGTGATGAGCACGGAGTGGGAACCGATGGCTCTCAGTTTATCTATCAGTTCATAGGCTTCCTTCTCCGAGATTCCCTCTTCCTTGTATTCCGAATCCGTCAGCAGGCAAGCCTCGGTATAGTTGGGAAAACAGAGATGCGATACGCTCAGCATCTCCTTCATGCATCTCACGGTACTCTCACTGGCTCCACCATAGAGCTTGCCGTAATCGCCCATCACTGGATCCACATAGATGTCGGTGCCCAGTGCTGCCTGTTCTCTGCAATAGCGTGCCACCAGCTTCGCCTGACGCTCCGAAGCCATGAAACCCGTGGTGATGGCATCGAAGTGAATGCCCAGTTCGTTCCACTTCTGCAAGGCTTCCTCGATATACGAAGTGCATTCCAGAATGGCGTACTTGCCGTATGGGAAGGTGTTGCTGATGAGCATGGTGGGCAGATTGAACACATCGAGTCCCATATAAGAGAGGATAGGCATCTGAACTGCGGCAGATACCTTTCCGTAGCCACACATGTCGCTGATAATAAGGATATTACTTTTCGCTTTCATTCTTTCTTTTTTCTAATTGCTTTTCTTTCTTATCCTGATTATCTCTTAATAGCTGGCTGTACACTTGATACCCAGTGCCTCTACACGGTCCTTGATGGCATCGAGTACTTCCTTTGGTGCCTTTTCCAGCAACTTGTCTGGTGTTTCACGGGCGATGGTATAAACCATTACCTGCTGAGGCTGGATATCTTTCACTGCCTCCAGCCAAGGAGCTACGAAGTGCTCGCTGGTATTGTCCAAACCGTCACCTCTCAGGAACATGGTCTGGATGATGACGTGCCCCTTGAACATCTTCAGATATTTGATCACATCCTTCACATCGTAGTTAGGCTGCTGAGGGCGGTCCAGCTTCTTGATGTAATCCATATCCACGGTATCCAGTTTCAGGATGTTGTTATCCACGAGCATCAGCGCCTCTCTCACTTCCTCCTTATATATATAGGTGGCGTTGCTGAGTACGGATACTTGTGCTTCAGGGAAATATCTCTTGCAGAGTTCCATCGTATCTTCCACGATTCCCTTGAAGTCAGGGTGTCCCGTTGGTTCACCGTTTCCTGCGAAGGTGATGTCGTCCAGAGGCTGGTTGTTGTCGTGGCGTTCTTTCAGTACCTTCTCCAATCCTTCTCTTACCTCCTCGCGGGTAGGGCGCTTCTTCTTAGGACGGAAATCGGCGTTGAATCCGCATTCGCAATAAACGCAGTCGAATGAACAGACCTTGCCATCTGATGGCATGAGGTTGATGCCCAGTGAAACTCCCAGACGACGGGAGTTTACCGGACCAAATATCGGTGATGGATAAATAATCGTTGACATAATCTTATTTTATTAACTTATTCGTTATTTGGGGGGCAAAAGTACTAAAAAATGTTGGAATGAACAAATAAATCAACTGAAAATCGATTTATCCTTACCATTTGTCTTCTATCTCCGATAGATTGTGTACTTTTGCATTCATATTCGGGGAGATTCTTGGTGATTTCGATTCGGATTTAAAGGAAAAAACAAAAAAGTTGATGTTTTGCTTAGTTTTTCGCTTGGCTCAACTGTATAGATAGTATATGAACAGAAAAAAGGACATAGAACAGTTATTCCGTCAGCATTACGCGAAGATGTACAATCTGGCCAGATGCATTCTTTCGGATGATGACGAGAGCAAGGATGTGGTGAGCGAAGTATTCGCCCAGATTCTTGCCGATGATGTGGTTCTGGTGCCTGAGAGTGAGGAAGGTTACTTGATGCGGAGCGTACGCAACCGCTGTCTCAACCTGATAGCTCATAAGAGCGTGAAGGAAAGGGTGGCGAAGCTGCTGCTGGATGATGCCGACGTGATTCTCTCGGAAGAGACCGACGAACGACTCGACCGGCTGATGCTTCTCATCGAAGACCTGGAACCGCCTATCCGGCAACTCATTTTCCGTCTGCGCTATCTTCAGGAGAAATCTTATCAGGAGGTGGCTGATGAAGTGGGAGTGAGCAAGGTGACGGTATTCAACCATCTCTCGAAGGCGATGGACTGGATTAAGAAACAATTTAAATGAGCAAGACAATGACAAACATGAGTAAAGAAGAAAAGCGGATGATGCTCTTTGACATGCAGGAGCATCCCGAGAAATATACCGACGAGCAGGTGGAGCGCCTGCTTGCAGATGAGGAAGTGAAGGAGTTCTTCCATGAACTGGCGATGGCGAGAATGGCTGGCAAGAATGCCAATCCGAAGAATGTGGATGTGGATGGGGCTTGGAAGGAGTTTGTTCAGGCACATCACGAGGATAAGTTGGCGATGGATGCCGGCAGAGCCAAGGGCGCTTATCGCAACCGGATGAAGATTGCTGCATCCATCGTCGGCATCATCTTCCTTTCGGGGGTAGCCTTGGCTGCGATTCACAATGGCTGGTTGGTATTCTCGGCTTCTGATCAGACAGCGGATAACAAGGCTGCGACAGAACAGCTGGCAACAACCCAGGCGCTGCCGAATGACAGTCTTCGTGCTGCAACAGTAGAGAACAAGGATTCGCTTGATATGAAGCCGGTGGTGTTTGATGATGCTGAATTGGGAACCATCCTGGCTCAGCTATCCGGTTTCTATCATGTCAAGGTGGAGTATGTGGATGCCGGTGCCCAGCACATCCGTCTCTTCTTCAACTGGAACAAGACGAAGACTTTGGAGCAGAACCTTGAGATTTTGAATGCTTTCGACCGCATACAGATAGAGTATATTGACGGAACATTGATGGTGAAATAAGATAGGAGGATATATTTATGAGAGATTTTTGGAAACCAATGCCCGTTAACGGCAAGCCTGTCAGAGAGCTTCTTCTTCTCTTCCTGTTGCTTTTGGTTCAGCAGTCTTATGCCCAGCGCATCACCCGACAATATAATAATGTGTCGTTCTCTGCGGCGTTGAAGGATTTGAATGCCCGCCAGCATAAGTACACCATCAACTTCGTGTATGATGAACTGGAGGATTTCAGGGTGACCAAGAGCATCCGAAACCAGAGTGTTCCTGATGCCATCATGCAACTGATAGGATTCTATCCCATCAGAATGACGCAGGTGGGGGATAATATCATGGTGGAGTGTACGCAGAAGACTCCCACCAAGATGATAGGTCGCATCATAGATAATAAGAATCGCCCTGTCGATTTTGCCAATGTAGCCCTGCTGAATGTTCGTGATTCTTCATTGATAAATGGCGGCGTGACGAATGAGAACGGTCAGTTCGTGATTCCCTGCGAAGCCAGAAAGGCGATAGTAAGAGTAAGTTGCGTGGGCTATATTACGACAAGCAAT
>JAJWOH010000312.1:0-1370 GCA_021635485.1 Segatella copri
CAAACCCAAAGCGTATGCGCGACTGGCTCAGCGTGCCTAAGAGCAACGGTTATGAGAGTCTGCATACCACCGTACTGGGTCCTGAGAACAAATGGGTAGAAGTCCAGATAAGAACCGAAAGAATGGACGATATCGCCGAGCACGGACTGGCTGCACACTGGCGCTACAAGGGCATCAAGCAGGGAGAAGGCGGTATCGACGAATGGCTTGCCAACATCCGTGCAGCCCTCGAAAACAATGACGACCTGCAGCTGATGGACCAGTTTACCACCGACCTGAAGGAAGACGAAGTATACGTATTTACACCAAAGGGCGACCTGCTGAACTTCCAGAAGGGAGCCACAGTACTCGACTTCGCCTACTACATCCACTCCCGCATCGGCAACACCTGTGTGGGCGGAAAGATCAACGGCAGGGCTGTCACCTTCCGTCAGGAACTCCATTCAGGCGATCAGGTAGAAATCCTCACACAGAGCAACCAGAAGCCACGCCGCGAATGGCTCAACATCGTACAGACATCCAAAGCTAAGGCCAAGATCCGCCTTGCACTGAAGGAAACCCAGAAGAAGGACGGTCTCTATGCCAAGGAACTACTGGAGCGCCGATTCAAGAACAGGAAACTGGAAATTGATGAGAGTATCATGGCGCGCATCATCAAGAAGATGGGATATAAGGAGAATTCAGACTTCTACAAGGATGTAGCCGAGGAGAAACTCGACGTGAACAGCGTCATCGAGAAATACATCGAGGAGCGCGACCATGACCAGAACCTCGCCAATACCAACAAGCCTGCAGAAAGTGCAGAGAATTTTGAGTTTGAGAATCCTACTGAGGAACTGATGAAGCAGAGCGATGACGTGCTGGTTATCGATGAGCATCTCAAGGGCATCGATTTCGAACTGGCTCATTGCTGCCATCCTATCTATGGTGATCCTATCTTCGGATTCGTTACCATCAGCAAGGGTATCAAGGTACATCGCATGGATTGTCCTAATGCCAAGGAACTGCGCCGCCGTTTCGGTTACCGCATCGTAAAGGCGAAATGGAGCGGTAAGGGAACATCCAAGTATGCCATCACGCTCCGCATTATCGGAAACGACGATATCGGTATTGTAAGCAACATCACCAACATTATTTCCAAGGAAGATAAACTCATCATGCGAGGCATCAACATCTCCTCAAAGGATGGTCTCTTCTCAGGCAATGTTACAGTGATGATTGATGATGCCGGCAAGACCGATGCACTCATCAAGAAACTGAGCGCCATAAAGGGCGTAAAGCAGGTAACGAGAATATAAAACCGGAATACAGAAATAATCGAGTAGGAGGAAAACGAAGTAGTTTTTCTCCTACTTTCGTTTTCCGACCTC
>JAJWOH010000313.1:0-1368 GCA_021635485.1 Segatella copri
AATCTCAATTTGCCGAACCGCTCGCCATGAGCCAGGATGATGAACTCTCTGAGCAGCAGTTCGGGATGGAAACTCGTAAGCTCGAAATAAGGTACCGTAGAGGTATCTACCTGATAGATATTACCCCGGTTGAAGGCAGCAAGAGCCTTGTAACCGTCATACTCCTGAAGCAGTTGAGCCTGCGACAAAGGAGCACCACCGAAATACTTGAATGCCCATACGTCCACCTGCTTTCCCTTCGCCAAGATTTGCTCCGGACTCATCGCCAGACTTCCGCTGTGCTGATCGTCCTCGAAGATATAACGGGCGTTGGCATCCTTCAGCAGAATACCGATAGTACTCTGACCTCCAGGCACATACCATACATTGCCCGTCTTTCTTTCGGTCAGGATGGAGAGGCCCTTCGGATACCCGGCTGCCTCAGCTTTCAGCTTCAGATATTCCTTTTCTATTTTCGCAAAGAGCGAATCTGCCTTTGGTTCGCAAGATGCAGCAAGAGCGGTCTTCGGTGCATTCCCGTCTTTTTTAAAGAGCATGCCGTAGAATTTCATCCATTCCGCCCTACCCAGTGGCGAAGACTCCATATAGTCGGCAGCCTCGATGATGGGCACGTGCAGCTTATCGAGTTTGCCATATCCTCCGCTGTTCTCGAAAGGCGAAAGGAGGATGGCTTCGGGTTTCAGGGCGATGATGCGTTCGATGTCGGGTGCCATGCTCGAACCGCAATCCACGATGGATTTTCCGGCAGAAGCAACTCTCTTCTTAACATCCGGAATATTGATATAATCGAGGTCGCAGACACCACGGATAGCCTGCTGGCATCCCAGTTCGTACATCAGCTGGCAATGGGGAGCGATGAAAACGGCACTTCTCTCCACCGGTGTGCGCACGGTATCGGTAGTGCATCTCGCCCCCGTGCTGCGCCTTTTGGCAAGCATCGCCACCGTCTTATCCCCCTCCTTTCCCTTCGGAATCAGGATGTAGCGATGCAGCATCGTTCCCGCCTTCCAGGGGTTGGCGATGATAGCCTCAGCATACTGATAATCAATACCTTCTGCTGCACCGGAAGCCTTTTCCCCATCGCCATGTTTCACAATGGTGAGCAACTTGGCGTACTTCATCTCCAGGGTATCGCCAGCCTCCGCATCAGCAGCAGCCGTCTTTCCTCCCTGGCATGCCGCCATCAGCAGGGCGACTGTTGCCCCACACAAAAGAATATACAGTTTCTTCATAATCTTACAAAATATGTGTGCAAAGATACGAAGAAATCTCCATTTTCCGTTTGTTTTCTCGAATATTCTTTGTACTTTTGCCCTCAAATTTAACTAACGCTACAATTTAATAAGTCAAAATGAAGAAGATTATCTG
>JAJWOH010000150.1:0-6799 GCA_021635485.1 Segatella copri
CTCATCTCACCAAGTTCTTCAAGAAGATGAGAGGGGTAACGCCTTCTGCTTTCAGGCAACCAAAACCTGTTGATTAAAATGAGTCCAGCCAATTAAGGAAATAAAATACGGCCAACTGAGGAAACGAAATACGGCCAACTGAGGAAATAAAATCCAGCCAACTGAGGAAACAAAATTCAGCCAACTGAGGAAATATCGAAGAAAAGATGGTGTTTTTGTAGTTCCTATCGGATGCTTGAAAGATTAAAATAAGGTTCATTTTACTTCTTGTCTTGTAAGGGAACTAAGTTGCATCAGCGTTGTGTATGAATGAAGAAAAGTTGTTCTTGTATAAGGATAAGGTTGGCATTAAAAATGAGCATTTTTCGCTTCGTAACTACATAGAAAACTTTTAAAAGTAGAATAGATAAAAATATTTGCTGCAGAAATTCATTAACATCAAAATTTTAATAATATGAGAATTGGTTCAAAACTTGTGTTGATATTGCTTTTGTTTCCTTTCACTTGCTTAGCGCAGGTGAAAGGAAAGGTTGTGTCCGTATCGGATTCTACCAGCATGCCTTCTGCAAATTTTTCGTTAGAAAAAGAACTGAAGGATGTTGTGGTTGTGGCTGATATGGTGAGTAGAAATGCATCAAAAGAAACTATATTTATAACGGATTCCCTTCGTAAGGGAACTGTTAGTGCTATACAATTATTGGCAAAGTTGCCTGGAATAACAACTGACTGGGGAACAGATGAGGTAAATGTCGGTAAAGACAAAAATGTGCCAATAGTTATCAATGGTAAAGAAGTAAAAAGGGAATATGCTATCAGTCTCAATCCTAAACGCATCAAGAAAGTTGAAATTATGCGTTATCCTGCAGGTAAATATTCTGATTATCCTGTTGTACTTAATATCGAATTGGCTGATGATTATAAAGGATGGGATGTAAGTACTTTTACCCGCAATCTGTATTCTTTCAGGAACAAGCATTCTAATAGGGTAGCTATGGGTACCAGCTTTACCTATACCTTACCCAAGGTTAACTTGTATGGTAGCTTAAGCTTTAATCATCGTCAGAATTATGATGTATCTGGTTATGAATATAGCAATATGTCTGATCTTGTGATTAAATCAGAGGCAGTTGATTATAAAAAGCCAAATATGAGTACCAGGAATAATATGGGGAGCTTTAGTTTGGGTGCGGATTATAGATTATCAAACAATCAGATTCTATCTGCGCAAGCATGGATAGAAAGAAAAGAAACTAAACAGAATGATTCCTTCTCTGTGTTCAATAATGATAAGTTTTATGAATTGAATAGTCTGGATGATTTTAAGACAGATGATTATACCATCGGATTGTTTTATAAAGGAAAGTTTGCGAATCACTTGAATTTATCTTCGGAACTCATATATAATAGGTATGATATTCATGAAGATAGAATATATAGTGAGAAGGACAATATTGTTCTTAGTCCTTACAAGGGGAATAAGAATTATTGGCGTTATTATTTGTCTGCCAATTATTATTTGGGTAACAAGGTGTCTTTGTGGGCAGACTACACCCAAATATGGAAAGATTATTCTAATTCTGACCGAAATGAGAATGTTCTGTTGCATAGTAGCAAGGAAACTCGAAGTAAATTGATGGGAGCAATATCATATCAGCCATTTAGAAATTTCAATGCTTTGGTAGGCACTCATTTGTTGACTGTTAAAGATGAAAACCAATTGAAGGCTGTATCTGAGAAACATACATCTTGGATGCCTTTGTTTAAAGGTTATTGGAAACCTGTTAAGTGGATGTATTTGCAATATAATTATTTTTGTGATGTGGAGTATCCCAACCTTGATCAGTTGTCAACGGTAAGATGGCAAGTGAACGATGTGCTTTGGCATAGAGGCAATTCTGAGTTGAAACCTAGAATTATGCATTATTCTGAAATTACGGTCAACTTTGTCAATATAGTCAAGATTGACTATATGTACAAGCAGAGCAAGGATGAGATTATGGATTATTATCAGCAAGAAGAGGATAAAACTTATCAAACTCAAGCAAATTGTAATTACAGACATAATTACTTGGGAATGGAAGGTGATTATAATCTTGGCAAAGGCGTAGAACTGTCATTTGTTGCAAATTACCAATGGTATCATCGGTATATGAAAGATGACACGAAGCATTTTGGCAGAACCTGGTATCTTGATACACAGCTTCTTTGGAATGTTCCAAATACAAAATTGAGTTTCATGGCTAGCTATTTCCTTCGTCACGACAAATTGCCATTATTACAAGGTAAACAGTATGATGAAGAGGAAAAGTTGTTTGTTGGAACTTCTTACTCTTTGTTAAAAGGTAAGTTGCCCATATCTTTGGAAGTAAGCATACCGACGTCCATGATTTCCAAGAAGACTTATACGAAAGTGAGCCTTCCAAATTTTGCTTATCAAACCTATGGAGATAATAGAGTAAATGCTTTTGTTGCCCTAATCAGTGTTAAGTATAGTTTGGGTAAGGGGAAGACAACAAAGCTAAATAATAGTAAGAATTTAGATGTGGAAAAGTAAATGAATAGATTTCCTGTTTGTTTTCAGCATGATAGTATGCTATGTGCTCAAACTCCAACAGACCCAGGAGGCTGGAAGTATCTTCATCAACCAGGTGAAGAATCAGTTGGAATTGGGAAACTAAAATGCTTTTGATATGGAATAAAGAGAATCAAATAATATAGAGTTGAAACTTCTTGATATCCAATCAAAGTGATAGCTGGAATGATGCGGAAGTTACGAAGATAGTGCTTCTTCTTTTCCAGTTTGAAAATCTACTTCACACTACACGAATATATTGTAACTGTCTGTTGTGTAGTGATTTATGTGAGTGTAGCGCCCTTGCTCACACTACACGGACACTACACCACACTACACTCTGTTGGTGATTGGAATGCAGCAGCCTTTAAAAACGTCCGGAAGCGAGAAAAGTGTAGTGTAGTGTGGTGTAGTGTTAGTGTAGTGTTAAGGCTGACATTGCACGCATGATAATAGCCTGTTATACAGTTGTTTACCTTGTGTATGGTGTAGTGTGAAGTAGATTTAGCATTCTGCGCTTCTGAGATTCACCACTGGTCTTCTTATAGAAAACGAGTAAGCCACAGAGCATTTTTTGCCTAGTTACGGCAGAAAATTGCCCTGGTAGAGGGCAACTTTACGCCATAACTAGGCAAGAAACGGTAGGTCGCCATCTAGGTTGCTATAATCTTACTCAATCATATTCTTGAGTATCCATTTCTTGAAGAATGGGTCTTAACCAATGAGCCAAATTTAAACGGATTTTCCATAATCGAATTTTTTCGTAACGAAACTTTTCGCAAAGATACGAAAAAATAAAGATGCTTAGAAGATAAACTCCTTTAAATTATTATTGTTTAACAAATCTTTTTGTGTAGAGCTTTGTATATTTCGGAATAAGGCTTATACTTTTGCGAATCATCCTTTATACAAAATGACTCAATGTTTGCAGAAAATGGAACATTTTTCTGCTATTTCGCTGAAAAATGTTTCCTTTGCAGCCGTAATTGAATAAAAATATAAGAATTATGGCAGAAAATAGACAAGAATTGAACCGCAACTTGGCTCAGATGCTCAAGGGTGGTGTGATTATGGACGTAACAACTCCAGAACAGGCAAAAATCGCAGAGGCAGCAGGTGCATGCGCAGTAATGGCGCTGGAACGTATTCCAGCTGACATCCGTGCAGCAGGTGGTGTTTCACGTATGAGCGACCCTAAGATGATTAAGGGTATCCAGGAGGCTGTTTCTATCCCTGTAATGGCTAAGTGCCGTATCGGTCACTTCGCTGAGGCTCAGATTCTTCAGGCTATCGAAATCGACTATATTGACGAGAGCGAGGTGCTCTCTCCAGCAGATAATGTTTATCACATCGACAAGACTCAGTTCGACGTGCCATTCGTTTGTGGTGCCAAGAACCTGGGCGAGGCGCTCCGCCGTATTGCTGAGGGTGCTACGATGATCCGTACCAAGGGTGAGCCAGGAACAGGTGATGTGGTTCAGGCTGTTACCCACATGCGTATGATGCAGAGCGAAATCCGCCGCCTGGTTTCTATGAGCGAGGATGAGCTTTATGAGGCTGCCAAGCAGTTGCAGGCTCCTTACGACCTGGTGAAGTATGTTCACGAGAACGGCAAGTTGCCAGTGGTTAATTTCGCTGCCGGTGGTGTGGCTACTCCAGCTGATGCTGCCCTGATGATGCAGCTCGGTGCCGAGGGTGTATTCGTAGGTTCTGGTATCTTCAAGAGCGGTAACCCTGCTAAGCGTGCACAGGCTATCGTGAAGGCTGTTACCAACTACAACGACCCTAAGATGCTGGCTGAGTTGAGTGAGGATCTCGGTGAGGCAATGGTAGGTATCAATGAGCAGGAGATTGCTTTGCTCATGGCTGAAAGAGGTAAGTAATAAATGAGATAACGGATAAGAGCCCCTCCTGCACAAGAAGGGGCTTTTATATTAGATAAGTATGTTATGAGAATAGCAGTTTTAGCTTTACAAGGCGCTTTTGCTGAGCACAGACAGAAGTTGGCTCAGTTGGGCGTGGATAGTTTCGAGGTTCGCCAGTTGAAGGATTGGGACCAGCCTAAGGATGGCTTGATTATTCCGGGCGGTGAGAGTACCACTCAGGCGAAACTCTTGAATGAACTGGGATTGATGGAGCCTGTGAAGGAGGCGATTGCTGCCGGCTTGCCAGTTTATGGAACCTGTGCCGGATTGATTCTTCTTGCCAAGAAGATTGAGGGCGAGCCTAGCCATCGCATTGCTTCGATGGACATCACGGCTTTGAGAAATGCCTACGGTCGCCAGTTGGGCAGTTTCTACATCGAGGCTCCGATGAAGGGCATCGAGGGCAATATCCCAATGACATTCATTCGTGCTCCTTATATTAAAGAGGTATGGGGAGATGCTGAGGTTCTGGCGGAAGTAGATGGCAAGATTGTGGCTGCCCGTCAGGGTAACCAGCTCGTTACCGCCTTCCATCCTGAATTGAACGAAAGTCTGGAGATTCATAAGTATTTTCTGGGGATGTGCAGCAAGTAGGCTTCATCCTAAGATGAAACTTATTTCGTTGGCCGATGAAACAGGCTTCATGGGCACATGAAGCTATATTGCAAAGTATCTTAGGATACATTGCCAAGTATCTTAAGATACATGAGCAAGTATCCTAAGATACTTTTTTATTGAATGTCTGATACTGTTATTGAAGACTATTTCCGTCCCAGCAACCAGTCTATGGCCGACACAATGCGGATGCTTTTACCGTCAATCTTATAATCACGAGTGCTGGTAAAAGCAATGAGAGTCAACTTATCACAACGCAAGACAGAAGAGGCTCTGATGAGCGAATCCGTCTTTCGCTTGAAAGTTTTTTCTCCCTCTATATCGTAGGCTACCTGAATGAGTTCCACTGCCTTGTCTTGATTACATACAACGAAGTCGATTTCCTTAGAACGTGGACTCTCCTTGTAATAATAAATGTCCAAAAAAGAGTTTGTGCATCGGCGCAAAAGCTCAATGTAAACGACATTTTCCAAGCGCCACCCAATGTTCTCTGCTGCAAACGCATTGTCACGATTATTTTGAAGACCAGAATCTACGATATAAGCCTTGGCATTTCTGATGCGCTCCTTACTCTTGAAGGAATGCTTGGTGAGTAGTTGTATAAGGAAAGCTTGACGCAGATAATCCACATACTTCTTAACTGTTACATCCGACATGCTCAGGATTTTTGCTAAATCATCATAATTTACCTCTTGGCAAACATTGTTAATAAGGTGGTTGGCTATCTTTCGCAAAGCATTAACGTTGCGTATGTTGAAACGGCGCTGTATATCCTTGGTAACGATGGCTTCCATCAAACTTTGTACATAGCCACGCTTGTTGCGCATATTTTGCATCTCAGGAAATCCTCCATCGGCGATGTAGTCCAAAAAGGCTCGCTTTCTTTCAGCGTCAGCCTTGGTAGTGATGCCAACAAGGTCAACATGATGAAACATGCAATATTCATAAAAGGAGAAAGGGAACAAGTGAATCTCATTGTAACGTCCCGTGAGATGAGTGGCAAGCTCGCCACTCAACAATTTTGCATTGCTGCCAGTCACCACTAAATGTAAATTGCTGCGGAGCAGACGATTGACAAATAAGTGCCATCCATCTACATCTTGAATCTCATCTAAAAATATATATTTGATATCCGTGCCATACACTTGATAGATGCAAGAGAGAACGGTATTCAAGTCTTCTGTTTTCAACTTAGCCAAGCGATCATCGTCAAAGTTGGCGTACCCGTATTTCACATGATGCTCCAATAAAACCTTATGACAAAGTGTTGATTTGCCACTTCGTCTCACACCGATAACCACTTGTGCAAGCGGACTATCTAATTCAAAAAGGTTTTCTTCATATCGGCCGACCCACTTTTGGGGTTCATAACTTTGAACATATTCCTGTTGCTCAGCCAAGACTTGCAATATCACTTTTTCATCTACCATAGTTGCTCTATTTGAGGATTATTTCTTATTTCGATTACAAAATTACAATAAAATCTTTAAAACCAGTAGGTTACGATGCTTAAACTTTGCTAAAATGCATATTTTTGTTCTCTAAACTTTGCTAAAATGCATATTTCTGTCCTTCAAACTTTGCTAAAATGCATATTAGACATGAATGTTGTGTCTGATACTTTTTTCCGATTGTCTTATACGTGAAAAAGTTGTCACCTTTAGGATGGTTAAACTAAATATGTTAC
>JAJWOH010000151.1:0-6755 GCA_021635485.1 Segatella copri
CGTAATCGGTGATCCTAATCCAGACCTTAGCTTGGGTCTCAACCTGAGCGTAACCTGGAAGCGCCTCACTCTGAGCACCTTCCTTACAGGTGAATTCGGATTTGATATCTATAATACAACCAAGCGTCAGCTTACACTCATGAGTTATGGCGGTACTAGTACAAACCGTAGCAAGGATGTGTTGAATGCATGGTCACCAACCAATACAAGTGCTTCTATCCCAGCCTTGTCACTCGATGACAACAACAACGAGGCTCGCATGTCAACCTATTATGTTGAGGATGGTTCTTACTTGAAGATGAAGTTCATCAAATTGCAGTATGAGTTGCCTAGCCATTGGCTCAAGTGCATCGGTGCTTCTGCTTTCAGTGTGTATGGTCAGATGGAGAATGTATTCACCATTACTGACTATTCAGGTCTCGACCCAGAACTCCCAATGGGTGCTTATGGCGCACGTTTGGATAATGGTCCTTACCCACGCTCTCGTACCTTTACCGTAGGTGTTAATTTGCAATTCTAAGTGTTACACATTAATTATATTATAGATATGAAATTCTCAGTTAATATTAAATATATGGCAGTGGCTGCTGCTCTTATGGGGTCTTCTATCACATTCCAGTCTTGTAACGACTTCTTAGACCTCAAGCCACAGGGTGCTTTTACCGAGGCACAGTTGGATGATAGTTCTGTTGAGGGATTGATGTCTGCGGCATACGCAGGCTTGGAGGCTCACTTCTTCGGAAACAACGAGTCTTTCGCCGGTCCTATCACAAACTGGGTGTTTGATGTTCGCTCTGACGATGCACTCAAGGGTGGTGGTGGAATCTCTATGGAGCAGAATATCCACCAGTTGGAGATTTCAAATATCACCAGCGATAATGCCACAGCGCTCTTCAAGTGGAGAAACGATTTCTATGCAATCTCTCGTGTTCACAAGGCGATGAATGCGATTGATATGGCTGATAACGTGAACAACAAGGAGGCTTTGCTCGGCGAGTTGAAGACGCTTCGTGCTTACTTCTACTTCGACCTGATGCGCATCTTCGACCGCATTCCTTACTTCACAGAGAATGAGGATCCTAACGGTAAGCGCATTGATGAATATACTCGTGATCAGATTTTCGGCTTTATCAAGCAGGATCTGGAGTCAGCTTACAACGTGTTGCCTGAGTCTCAGAGCCAGGTAGGTAGATTCAACAAGTATGTTGCTGCCGCTATCCTGGCTAAGGTGAATGCCTTTACAGGCAATTATGCTGAGGTGGAGAAGTGGAGTGATATGGTTATCAAGAGCAACAAGTATTCGCTCTACAACAATTATGGCGATATGTCTAAGATTGCATTCAACAATAAGAATGAGTCTGTGATGGCTATTCAGTTCTCTACTGGTAACAACAATATGCACATCAACTGGAGTAATCTTCTGAACACTACCATGTCTGAGGGCAATCTCTTTGGTAATGGTGATGATTTCTTCCTCGGCAGTCAAAACTTGGTTGATGCATTCGCTACAGACGAGAATGGTCTTCCTTATCTGGATGGTTCTGAGCATTACGTAAAGACCTCTGTAGATGGTGCTAATGATTATCAGGGCAATGTAGATCCACGTCTCGACTTCACTGTAGGTCGTTTGGGTATGCCTTTCCGTGGTCATACTTACAATATGAACTGGTGCCGTGCTTACGAAATCTATGGTGAGTATTCTGATAAGAAGTGCATGATCGATCCAAGTTCACCTGATATGGTACAGGGATTCCCTTGGGGTGCTTCTGGCTTGAACTTCTGCCTGATTCGTTATGCAGATATCGTTCTCTTGAAGGCTGAGGCTCTCATTGAGCAGAATAAGGATTTGGCAGAGGCTCGCAATCTGATTAACTCTGTTCGCCAGAAGGCACAGCGTAGTGTAGATGCAGACTATAGCCCTGTGGATCTCGACCCAACAAAGGCTAATTATGAGGTAGGACTTTATCCGGATGACAGCAAGTGGACTCAGGACTATGCCCGCAAGGCTGTCCGCATGGAACGCCGTCTGGAGCTTGCCCTGGAGGGTAACCGCTGGTTCGACCTTGTAAGATGGGGCAATGTGGTTGATACTGTTAATAAGTACATGCAGTCTGAAAAGAGATATCACTCTTATTACGAGGGTGCATCTATCTCAAAGGATGAAATCTTCTTGCCTACACCTTATGATGAGGTGAACAATTCAAATGGACTTTACAAGTAATCGGGTACGAATTTTTAAAGAATAGACAATTATGAAAAAGTATATATATAGTTTCATAGTAGCTTGCATGGCTCTCTTTGCCATTACATCCTGCTCTGATGTAGATATTCCTGAGGGTGTCAAGGCTCCAAAGGCAGAGAATCTGACCTCGCAGGTAGATGGTAGAACCGTGACATTGAACTGGACTTTGCCAACAGACGAAAACAAGTCGGGTGTGGATATTTATCGCAACAATGCTCTCCTGGAGAGTTTGGGATTGGTCAACTCTGCGGTGTTGGAGTTGCAGCCAGGTAAATCTACGCTTCTTTATACAGTGAAGATGAAGTATGACGATGGTCGTGTTTCTGATGGCGTTTCAACAAGTGTTACCATCGATGCCGAGCCTTCTAAGGTTGCCATCCTGCTTCCTTCAAATGATGCTTCTACTCTTGATGATGATGAGAGCGAAGCCTTGGATTGGTTCAAGAAAACCTATGGTGACAAGGGAGCTGTACTCACACCTTCTGATATCAAGGCAATGAATAAAATTGACCGTGGTCAGTATAGCATGATCTGGATTCAGATAGACCGTGTAGGTTTGGAATACGGCTGGCAGAAGTTGCCTGCAGAAATCGTTGATAACGATGTTGTTGCCAAGTTGAAGGCTTTTGCTCAGTCTGGTGGTAATCTGTTCCTCACCAAGCATGCCACTCAGCTTTCTGCAGCTATCGGTCGTATTGACAATTCGTTGGCTCCTGGCATCTTCAGTTCTGGCGAAGGTGGTTCCGGTACTGATTATTGGACTACCAATGCCGTAATCGGCAGCAATCAGAATCCTAAGTACGATCATCGTTCACATGCAGCATTTGCAGGTTTGGAGGTACTTCCTGCTAATGATCCTGTTGACAATTACGACCATGAGTCTTATCCTCTGGAGGGTCCTGGTCACCGCGAAGATCATAACTGTATGTGGGATCTCAATGCCTACGACTTGCCATCTAAGGTTCCTGCAGGAAAGAATGTAGTAGATGCGTTCCAGCAGTTGACCAACTCTACAGTACTCGCTACCTGGGGTCATGTAACCGATTATTGCTGTGCGGGTATCGTAGAATTCCAGCCTACAGCAGAATTTAAGGGTACAGTTCTCTGTATCGGTTTGAGCTCATACGAGTTCAACCAGGAAGGTGGCAACAAGTTCCAGGCAAACACAGAGCTTTTGACCAAGAACTGCATCGACTATCTTGCAGAATAAAAAATTGAATTAAACAGAAATAGGAAGGCAGTCTTTGTGAAAACTAACGAGTGTTATTCTTTGTTGTGTGCGCAAAGAGGGTCTTCCCTTTCTAGGTTTTAAATCCAAGAACTAAACAAGTGAGATATGAAAAAACTCAATAAAGCACTCTTTCTTTCATTTGCCTTGATGGCTTGTGTCAATGCCCAGGCCCAGGTGGTAAAATTCCCTATGGAGATGTCGGCGGATGCTACTACCATAGAATCAGTCAGCAATCAGAAGGTTCAGGCTCAGGGAGCCTTAGCTCCGGTTTCTGTGGCTGGTGCCCAGGGAAATGCGTGGCGACTGGATGGCTATTCTTCCTGTCTTCAGGCTAAGATAGACCCAACTCTTGTTGATGGGCAAAGCCAGATGACATTCTCTCTTTGGGTAGCACCTGAGTCTTATCCGGTGATGAGGCTGGATGAGGATGGCGAGTGGTTTACTACGATGGCCGGAAACCTGAAGGCTTCCGACTTGAATGTGGTGGAGAGTGGTGATAAAGGATTTGCTTTCCGCCTGGGTTCCCGTGGCACCTATATGTTCATCTGTCATGTCAAGGGCTGGAAGGTGATGCTGAAAGCCAGTGACAAATTGGCGCGTTACAAGTGGAATCATCTGGTGGTAACCATTGATGCCGAAAACAAGCAGGTGGTAATGTACAACAATGGCGTGCAGGTGGCTACAGCCAAGTGTCAGAAAGGTGGCATGAATGGTGGTGCTGCAGATTTCATGATAGGCAAGTCTTTCCAGGATGATAAGGTGGATGGGCTTTTCTGCCTGAATACTTATAATGGCTTGATAGATGATTTTGAAATCTTCAAGGGTATCAACAGCGAAGTAATTAATGAGAAGGCTCAGAACGCCCCTGTCTTGACTTATTCTCCGGAACGTTATGCTTCTGATATCCTGCGTCCGGCTTTCCATGGTATGCCTTCGGGAGCATGGACCAACGAAACGCATGGAGCTGTTTTCTATAACGGGAAATATCATGTGTTCTTCCAGAAGAATCCTAACGGACCTTATATGACCCGCTTGAACTGGGGACATATCGTGAGCGATAATCTCTATAAATGGGAGGAACTTCCTGTGGCTGTCAGTCCTGAAGAGTGGTACGACAAGAAAGGTTGCTGGTCGGGTTGTGTCTTTACCGATGATGAACTGACGGGTGGCAAGCCAAATATCTTCTATACGGGTGTAGATTATGTCAAGGCAATGTTCTCACAGGCTAAGCCAAAGGATGAAGACCTGTTAGGCTGGCAGAAGTTGGAGAACAATCCGATAGTGGATGGTCGTCCTGATGGATTGAGCGATGACTTCCGCGATTGTTTCCTTTTCCGTGATGGTGATAAGCTCTACATGATTGCCGGTACCTCAAAAGATGGTATAGGTGCCACAACCTTACATCGTTACGATAAGCTCACTGGTAAGTGGAGCAACGATGGCAGCATCTTCTTCCGAGGAACCAGCAAGGCACAGGATGGAACGTTCTGGGAGATGCCTTCCGTTACCAAGTTTGGCAACAAATGGGTGTTTATGGTTACTCCGTTAAACACAAAACTGGGTGTTCATACCTTGTATTGGACCGGCTGTATCAACAGCGACGGTACTTTTACTCCTGATAGTGAGGCTCCCAAGACCCTGGAACTTCCGGGTTTCTCAAAGGATGGCTATGGCTTCCTGTCGCCAACCATTTTCCAAAAGGATGGCAAAACCCTGATGTTGGGTATCGTACCTGATAAGTTGCCTGGTGCAGACAATTATCGCCTGGGATATGCTCACACTTATGGTTTGCCACGCGAAATCAGTCTCGATGCGCAGGGCAATTTGGTTCAGAAACCGTTCGAGGGCCTGAAGGCTATGCGTTCAGAGGTATCTTATGTTCAGAACAACCTTACCTTGCATGGCGAGCAGAATCTTTCGCCTGTAGAAGGAAGAAGTCTGGAACTGAATGGTACCTTTGTTGCTGGCAGCAGCGATTTCGGCTTTACCTTCTTTGGCGATGGCAACAGGCAGGTTCGTCTTACTTACTCTCCAGTAAGTGGAGTAGTGAAGTTGGATGCCAGCGGTATCAACCGTATCGTGCAGGATGATGTCTTTAAGGGAATCTATCAGTCAACATTGGCAAAACCTGTTGCGGCTGGTGAGGAAGTAAAACTTACTGCTTATGTGGATCATTCCATTGTAGATATCTTTGTGAATGATACCTATGCAGCATCAGTAAGAATCTTCCCTCAGGATGTGGATGCAGTCAAGGCTACGGTTTTCAGCGAGGGAACAACACTCGTTAAGTCTTTGCAGGCTTATAAGCTCGATGCCAACAAGGTATCTTCGGGCATTCTGCATGTCCAGAATTCCTCTTCCGCTGCACAGTTTCATGTTGCAGATGGCAGATTGAATTATCAGTTTGTTGAGGAAGGCTATACCTTGAAGGTTTTTGATGTTGCCGGCAGACTTCTGAAATCTCTCTCTGCTTTGGAAAAGTCTGGTTCCATAGCTCAAATAGGCAGCGGGATATTCATCGTGAAGGTCTTGGATGCCCATAATACTTTGGTTTATTCCACGAAGATAGCTTTGGAATCATAGGATTTGGCCTGATAATGAGGAAAAAATGTTCATTGCTTATTAAAAATGTGTCCATGTTACATATTTATTTGGGTATGAACGATTAGTTGAATCCTTTTTTCAGCAAAACTACTAATTTTGCAGCAGAAAACGAGAAGAGGTTATTCTTGAATCGTTTAGTCATGCAAATAAAAACAGTTTAATCCATTGATAGTTGATTGGTTTAGTTGATATAATTAAGATTTTAGTATTTGTTGATAAAAGGGCTTAGTTTTTAGGTTAGTTAGAATTTAAGGATACAGTAGGAATTAGTTACTTGACGGGTAAGAGGATTGTTTTTCAGGATACATATAAAAAAGTAAAACGTGCTGGAGGCATCATATATAAGATAGTTGCTGAAGGCATCCTATATAAAAATAAGTAGAATAAACAATAAATAATAAACAGTCTTATTAATATGAAAAAGATATTTATTTCAGCGCTTGTCGCTCTTTGCGGTTTCACCGCCAGTTATGCCCAGCAGGTTTCTTTCTTGAGCAATAACCACTGTCTCTATCGCATCAGCCAGGAGAGTCTGAACCAGAAGTGTCTCTTGCTCCCTGTGCAGGAAAATGCAGAGATGGCAAATATCAAGGTGATTGCTGACAACAAGCAGGTGAAAGCCTTCAATGTGAAGTTGGCTAAAGACCACGTAGATTATTTCGTACCTCTCTATATGGA
>JAJWOH010000314.1:0-1344 GCA_021635485.1 Segatella copri
CATAAAATGACTAGATACAGAATGATTTTATCCCTGCTTTTGGCTGGCATGGGAACTGCAGCAACTGCACAGAACATCAACTTGCCAATCATCCAGACCAAGTACACCGCCGATCCTGCACCTTATGTGCACAACGATACGGTATATCTCTATACCACCCACGATGAGGATGGGGCTGAAGGGTTTCTGATGAAAGACTGGCTGCTCTATACCTCAACGGATATGGTAAACTGGCAAGACCGCGGTGCCGTGGCTTCATTGAAAGACTTCAAGTGGTTCAAGGGCGAGAATGGTGCCTGGGCAGAGCAGGTCATCGAGCGCAATGGCAAATGGTATATGTATTGCCCAATCCACGGTCATGGCATCGGAGTGCTGGTAGCTGATAATCCATACGGACCGTTTAAGGATCCTATCGGAAAGCCTCTGGCATGGGAGGGCGACTGGTTCGACATCGACCCTACCGTATGGATTGATGATGATAACCAGGCTTACATGTATTGGGGCAACCCGGAGTTGAAGGCAGTGAAACTGAACGATGACATGATTTCATATTCTGATTCCATCATGCACTTCCCAAAGATTCAGGATTATCAGGAAGGTCCTTGGTTCTGGAAGCGCAATGGCAATTATTATCTGGCTTATGCTTCTACCTGCTGTCCTGAGGGCATCGGTTATGCGATGAGCAAGAATCCGCTCGGACCGTGGGAATATAAGGGACATATCATGAACCATACGCCTCGTACTCGTGGTAATCATCCGGGCATCATCGACTATAAGGGCAAGAGCTATTGCTTCGGTTTGAATTATGACGTCTTCCGTTTGAAGACGGGGCGTCATGCCGAGCAGCGTTCTGTATCTGCGGCCGAAATGACTTACAATCCTGACGGAACCATCCAGGAGTTGCCATACTTCCAGGACTGCAAGCTAGAGCAGATAGAATGGCTCAACCCTTATCGCCAGGTTGAGGCTGAGACGATGGCTTGGGGCTATGGATTGAAGACGCAGCCTAAGAACCAATGGGCACAGAAGGACAGATGGAACCAGGTGGTTACGAATATTGATGAGGGAAAGTATATCCTCGTGAAGGGTGTTGACTTCAGGAAGGGTGCAAGTAAGTTTGAGGTTTCTGCCTCTTGCCACATGTTTGGCGGCAGCGTCGAAATCCGTCTTGATGGGGTAAATGGCCAGTGCATCGGCAAGGTGGATATCAGCAACACCAAGGACGAATACAAAACCTTCTCTACCCAGGTGAAGAAGGTAAAGGGTGTTCATGATCTCTACTTCGTCTTTAAGGGAGGCGACATCCAGAAGCAGAACCTCTTCTTCCTGGATTGGTGGAAGTTT
>JAJWOH010000315.1:0-1337 GCA_021635485.1 Segatella copri
TGGTACAAAATAAGCATAGCACCCGAAGCGTATAGGAAGCCTCGGAAGCTATGCTTATTTTTGTTATAATGGGAGGGCAATGGATGGACGGTTTCTTTGGTGAGCCAAGCGCTCGAGCTGTAAACAGTCCTCCGCCCTCTTGTTATAAAGATTCGATTGAGCAGGTTGCTCCGGCTATGCCGCGTGCGCGTCACGAACCAAATTGAATCGTAATAAGCCGGTGCGGAAGCATTGCAATATTTTATCAGGAAAGAAGGAATGCCCATGCTCAGTATCGGGATCGATGTGCCCAAAGGAAAAAGTACAGTGTGCGGAATGAAGCCGGGAGGAGAGATCGTGTACGCTCCGTTTGAAGTTCAGCACACAAGGGAAGGAATGTCGGAGCTCGTATCACTGCTGCGCAGCAGCGGCGAAGAGGTTCGTGTCGTTTTGGAAAGCACCGGCAGCTACCATTGCCCGGTGGCAGCTGCTTTGTTGGAGAGCGGAATATTCGTCTCCGTCGTCAATTCGCTGCGGATGAAGCGGTTTTGCTCACAAAGTATCCGCAAGGTGAAGACCGATCGAATCGACGCCATGCAGATCGCTTTGTACGGTCTGGCCTATTGGCAAGAGCTTCAACCGGCCAGACTGCCGGAGGATACATATCGGGAGCTTCAGCTTCTGGCGCGGCAGTATTACCAGATGACCTCCCTCCTTATCAAGGCAAAGGTTGATTTTAACGCCATCTGTGACCAGGTTTTGCCCGGTATGCAGGAGCTCATGAACGACCATGCCGGGCGGCACAAGCTTTCGGACTTTGTCCTGCGGTATCATCACACCACTCACATCCTCGAAATGGGAGAAACGCGCTTTCGGAAGGATTATTGCAAATGGGCGGAAAAAAAGGGATACCGCAATTGCGAACGTATGGCAGCGCTCATCTTTGCCACAGCTCAAAACGGTATCCCTGTGCTTCCCAATGCACCATCCACGCAGATCGTCATTACGGAAGCGATACGAGTCCTCCACACAGTGGAGGCGTCCCGTGACGCTATTTTAACACAGATGCAGGCTCTCGCCAAGACTCTGCCGGAATATTCTCTCGTGCGCGAAATGCCCTGCATCGGGGACACGCTGGCTCCGCGCCTGATTGCGGAGATCGGAGATGTCCGACGCTTTCACAGCAAGCGGGCTCTCATCGCATACGCCGGCATCGATGCGCCGCCGTACCAGTCCGGCAAATTCTGCGCGAATAACCGGCATATCTCCAAGCGGGGAAATCGCTATCTGCGTAAGACCGGGTACGAAGTCATGCAGAGCTATGTGATGCACAAACCGGCAAACGATCCGATTTTTAC
>JAJWOH010000316.1:0-1333 GCA_021635485.1 Segatella copri
TTAAATAATGTAAAAAAGTAACGTAATACTAAACTTTATATGTACTTTTGCATCGAATTATATAAAAATAAGAAACAAATTAAAGAGAAAATATAAAAAAGAAGAAAGGATATGAAGATGAAAAGAATCATATTGACACTCACTATGCTGGTAGCTCTTGTAGCCACAGCATCTGCTCAGGCAGAGATTAAGTTCGACAAACTGATACACAACTTCGGTTCGTTCGAAGAGTCAAACCCGGTACAGAAGGCAACCTTTACCTTCACCAATGTGGGCAACAAGCCTTTGATTATCAACCAGGCTATTGCCAGCTGCGGCTGTACCGTACCTTCTTACACCAAGAAGCCTATCGCTCCAGGCGAGAAGGGACAGATTAGTGTTACCTATAACGGCAAGGGCATGTTCCCTGGTCATTTCAAGAAGAGCATCACCATCCGTTCTAACGGCAATGTAGAAATGTCACGTCTCTATATAGAAGGTGTTATGACAGAAAAGAAATAATCTAGCTCAATACATATTTAAAAGTAAGCATGATTTTCTATTTCTCAGGAACTGGAAATACCAAGTGGGCAGCAGCCAGACTGGCAGCGGCTACACACGAAGACTTGATTCCTATCGCCCCTTATATGCGGGCGGATGATTCAAGCCACAATATAGCCGAGCCGTTTATTCTGAAAGAGAATGAACGGCTCGGATTCGTTTTCCCCGTACATGGCTGGAGAGTTCCACGCCTTGTAAGGGAGTTTATCAGGAAGATGAAGATACAGAGAGATGCCTCTGATGCTTCTACAGAAGGTAAGGAGACGTTCAGTAAGCATCCTTTCGCCTATTGCGTCTGTACTGCAGGCGACAGCATCGGACTCACCATCGAAAACCTCAACGATACGATTACGCAGAATGCATCGCTTCAGGCATTGGGCATCACGGAGGTTTCATCTTCCTACTCGCTCATCATGCCGGAATCTTATGTAGGACTTCCTTTCATGGATGTTGATCCGAAGGAGCGCGAAGTCCGCAAGAAATCGAAATCGGCACAGGAACTGGCGGTTATCTGCGAAGAAGTATTTGACAGGAAAGAGGGCGTGAACCGGTTGGTAAAAGGTCCTATCCCCTGGTTCTTCACCAAGGTTGTGGGCGGATTCTTTGAGAAGGTGCTCATCACCGACAAGCGGTTTCATGTGGAGAAAGACAAGTGCGTGAAGTGTGGCATCTGTGCCAACGTCTGTCCTGTAGGCGATATCAAGGGCGGTCATGGAGAATATCCGGAATGGCTGCATCACAAGGATTGCCTCACCTGCTTTACCTGCTATCACCATTGTCCGCATCACGCCAT
>JAJWOH010000152.1:0-6575 GCA_021635485.1 Segatella copri
AATGGGGTACCTTTTTCAGTGCCTTCCCTGGGCTAGGAGCTTCTGCCCTTTCAGGACGTGCTGCTTATAAAAAAAACTTGACACATCATTTCAAGTAACAAGATTCCAGATGATCTTCAGGAAAAGAACAAAGCGTTACAGTTGTGACAGTTGTGACAGTTGTGACAGTTTTCAGCGGAGGGGTACTTGCCCATTTCCCAACTTTCAATCTGTAAGTATTATATATTTACTTATATATTTATATATAAATATATAAGTAACCTCTAAGTAGAGAAAAAAGGGAGGGTCGCGCTGAAAACTGTCACAACTGTCACAACTGTCACAACTGTAACGCTTAGGTCTACCTGATGAAACCCAATACGTCCATCAGCAAACCTATCTTCTCTTCCGGTAAAACTTATTGATATCTGCTCGCCTACTCATAGTTTCTCTCCTGCTAAAACTATGAGTAGGCTTTATTGGCTCGGAAAAACACGAGTGTTAAATTCGTTTAACAGAACTCTGCGGCGCGATTTTTGGCGGTAACAGAAATATGTTGTACCTTTGCAGCACATTTCTCCCATCACGCCCTGAAAGGCTTATTTCATGCCAATCTGCTTAACGCACTGCTCGAACTCTTCTCTGTCACAGATAGCACTATTCTTGATTTTGGCGCGATAATTATAGATAGTGTTCACAGAATAGTGAAGGAACTCGGCAATCTTAGAACTGTCCTCGATGCCCAGACGGATAAGGGCAAAGATACGGAGGGTGGTAGAAAGACGGCTGTCATCTTCGAGCACAATACGCTCTTCAGGCTTCAAGAGGGCATTGAACTCCTCAACAAAGTCAGGGAAGAGCTTCAGGAAGGCGGAATCAAAATACTCATACAGCTCGCCCATGTAGGCCTCGCCAGCCTGCATCTGCTCCAGCAACCTGTTGAATTCTCTAGCCTTCACCAGTTTCACTACTCGCTTGCGCATGGTCTCTATCTTGTCGACATAGATGGCACAAAGGCGCAGGAATCGACCAATATATACCTCCTTCATCTTGTTACTCTCGTTGAGAGAATGGTTCATCTCGTTAAGAGACTGGTTCATCTCGTTGAGTGACTGGTTCATCTCGTTAAGACGCTCATTTGCCAACTGCAAGGCATGGTTGGTTTCCTTCTGCTTATGATGGGCCGCAGCAATTCGCTTGCGCTGCTTGTTGACATAGTAGAGCAAGAGCATAACCACGAAGAGAAGCAGAACAGAGAACGCTACCATGAGCCGCAGATGCTGGTTGCTCGACGAAAGTTCCTTCTGATATCCCTCTTCAATCTGCGTGAGCACAGGCATGATCTGGCGGCTGCGGATAGGCGTATTGAAGATGGTGGCCGACTGCCAGGCAAACTTGATATACTCATGAGAGCGTTTCTGTTGGTCCGGATCGGCATTGAGCAGATTGGCAACTTCCCAGAGAGAGCCCTGGTCCATCACAGCCAACTGTACATCGCAGATGGTAGAACGCAGGAGGCAGTGCAGAAACTGCTCTTCATCGCCAAACTGATTGTAGGTCATGCCGCGATAAAACTGCACGATGGCATACTGATGGGTGCCCGGTTTCGTCATCGCCAGCCGCTTATCGCTCAATCGCAAAGCCTCCTTCATATTGCCTGCATCGCGCACCCTCACCTCCTGCATCTGCAGATAAAGGTCATCATCATGGCTGAATGTGCTGTCTATGGCAGCCTGATAGGCATTACGCTTGCCGGCATAATATTTCTTCAAAGAGGGAACGTTGGAATAATATGCCATCTCCCCATACAGGTGCTGGCAAGCCCAGAGGTAGTTGCGTTTGCCCTCAGCATCAAGATCAGCGATATTGACAGACTTCAGCAGGTCGTACGATTCGGCATAATCGCCCGTGGTAGATTCCTGGAAAGCAAGCAGCGCCTTGGCATTTTCCTCTTTCTTCTTATCGCCCATTCTGATGGCAAGTTCCATGCACTGGTTGATATATTTCAGCGCCATGTCGTTCTTATAGGAGCGGTATTCCTCAAAGAGCGCAAAACAGGCATCATACTTACTGTTTAGGCGCCTGGCGGTCTTCAGTTTCTGCTCCCAATCGCGAATGCGGGCTTCACGTACCTTCACATAATCAGCCGAATGGGCAATGGCGTTGTCCAGACTCTGCAAAAGCTGCTCTATATTATCTGCTGTTTTTGCTGAAAGAGAAAGAGGCATCAAGACTAAGAGCAGGAAGAAGAATGCCTTTCCCCATAATTCATTTATGCGATACATCAACTTGATTCCGTTAAGATTGATTTATTTTCATGAGGTTTCACGTGCAAAAGTAATAAAAAAATCGGAAACGACAAAATCTAATATAGAAGAAATGTAGATTTCTCTCCATTTTTCGTCTATACCGCATCCACTTTTTGTATATCTCCCATTTTTCTTATCTATCTCATTATCAGACACATCTCTTCCTGGAAAAGAAAATTTTATCCACATTTTAACATTTCTATCGCGCATCGTATCATCTTTTTTATTATCTTTGCATGGTCTTAATAGAAGATAAGCATCAAAAATAACAATTAACATAATAAACAATGAGAACAGCACTTTTATCACTCACATTTCTTTTGGCTGGTTCTATGGCAGCACCTGCTTTCGCCCATACGGCAGCCCCTAAGAAAAAAGTAACTGCCACAACCAAGAAAGGCAAGATTCTACCCATGAAGGAGTATATCGACCAACTGATGGCGAAGATGACGCTACAGGAGAAGATTGGGCAGCTGAACCTGATGGTAGCTGGCGACATCACAACCGGTGGCGCACTTGACACTCAGGTAGGTAGCGACATCGCCCAGGGCAACATGGGCGGAGTTTTCAACATCAAAGGCCTCGACAAAATCAAGGCACTGCAGGAAATAGCCATCAAGAACAGCCGTCTGGGCATCCCGCTGCTCGTAGGTATGGACGTGATTCATGGCTACGAAACGATGTTCCCTATCCCGCTCGCCCTCTCCTGCTCATGGGATACCGAGGCGATGAAGAAAGTAGGCGAAGTATCGGCTAAGGAAGCCAGTGCCGATGGCATCAACTGGACTTTCTCTCCTATGGTAGATATCGCACTCGACGCCCGCTGGGGACGAATCAGCGAAGGAAATGGCGAGGATCCTTATCTGAGCGGCGTGATGGGAGCAGCGATGACTCAGGGCTACCAGGGCGTGGATATGCGCACAGAAGAGATTCTGAGAGCCAACCGCATCATGGCTTGTCTTAAGCATTTTGCCCTCTACGGAGGCGTTGAGAGCGGAAAGGAATATAACACGGTAGATATGAGCCGCGTGCGCATGATGAACCAGTATCTGCCACCTTACGAGGCTGTGGTGAAGGCAGGCGTAGGCAGCGTGATGTCATCATTCAATCTCATCGACTACATACCAGCTACAGCCAACAAATGGATGATGACCGATGTCTTGAGAAAGCAGTGGGGTTTCAAAGGCTTGCTGGTTACCGATTACGCTTCTATCGCCGAGATTCTGCAGCACGGAACGGCTAAAGACCTCAAGGAGGCTTCAGAACAGGCACTGAAGGCAGGTACCGATATGGATATGTGCTCAAACGCCTTCGTAAAGCATCTGGCAAAGAGCATAGCAGAAGGAAAGGTGAGCGAGGAGGATGTGAATATCGCCTGCCGCCGCATTCTGGAAGCGAAATATAAACTGGGCCTGTTCAGCGACCCTTACCGCTACTGCAACACCAAGCGCAGCAAGAGCGAGATTTATACCGCAGAGAACCGTCAGGCTGCCCGCGATGTGGCTGCAGAGACCTTCGTGCTTCTGAAGAACGAAGGCTGCATCCTGCCACTGAAGAAGGAAGGAAAGATAGCCCTGATTGGTCCGCTTGCCGACACCCGAAACAACATAGCCGGCACATGGAGCGTGGCTCAGGAACCATCTAAATATACCACCATCAAGGAGGCGATGGAGCATGCACTTGCCGGAAAAGCCACCTTATTATATGCACAGGGATGCAATATCTGGCGAGACAGACAAATGCAGAAGAACGGCGAATTAGGAAAGGCTATCAACTGGGGCGACGAGGCTGAAATGAAGGCAGAAGCGCTGAAGATTGCAAATGAGGCAGACGTGATAGTTTGTGCTATGGGTGAAAGTGCTGACATGAGTGGCGAATGCAGTAGCCGTACCAACCTGGAGATGCCGGATGTACAGCGCGAACTGCTTGCCGAACTCCTGAAGACGGGCAAGCCGGTAGTGCTCCTCAACTTTGCAGGCCGTCCTACGGTTCTTACTTGGGAGAAACAGCATGTACCAACCATCATGAATGTATGGTTTGGCGGTTCAGAGATGGGCGATGCACTCTGCGATGTCATCTTTGGCGACAAATCGCCATCGGGTAAGCTCACCACTTCGATGCCTAAGACCACCGGTCAGGAGCCTCTCTACTACAACCATCAGAACACCGGTCGCCCTGTAGCAGACGATAATGAGAAGTTTGCCAAGTTTGCCAGCAACTGTCTGGATGTAAGCAATGGTCCGCTCTATCCTTTCGGTTACGGTTTGAGCTATACCTACTTTTCATACAGCAACTTCCGCCTGAGCAGCCAGGAGGCCGGCATCAGCAATGAGGAGGCTACCGAATGGCAGGATGGCAAGAAGATTACAGCTAGCGTCACCATTAAGAACAATGGCTCCCGCGATGCCGACGAGATTGTGCAGCTCTACATCCGTGACATGGTAGCCAGCATCTCCCGCCCTGTAAAGGAACTGAAAGGTTTCCAGCGCATCCATCTGGCAGTAGGTGAAAGCAAGGAGGTAAGCTTTGATATCACCCCGGATATGCTCAAGTTCTACAACGCAGATCTGAAGCACGTGATAGAACCTGGCGACTTCCAGATTATGATAGGAACCAACAGCAAGGATGTAAAGACAATGAAACTGAGCGTGAAATAAACAATAAAATCGCCCTGCAAGAAGCAAAGCTATGTTGGAAAATGCTTTCCTTCTTACAGGGCGATTATCATCTACTGAGTCCACATCTACAGAAGACTCTGTTATGGATTCTGTCCTTCAAATTACTTACTCATCTCGAAACCTACACGCATACCATCGTAATTATTGGCGATAGTACCGATAGCGCTGAGGGTAGAACTGCCCTTGAGGGCACCCATGGTCTTGATGAGGTTGAGCAACTTCTTCTGGTCGAAGAGCAGGCTGATGCCGTTGGTAGTCTTGGTAGCATAACCCGACATACTCAAGAGCAGACCCTTCATCTGGATAGCGTGAGTCTTCTCATCAAAAGTATAATTACCCTGCCATGACTTACCGTCAATCTTTGAGGTGAAAGTACCATCTGTATTGAAGGTGAAATAAGTGTTTGAACCGCTGAAGCCAAACTTGCTGTAATACTCACTCAACTTCTCCTCTACCTTGTTGGCAGCAATCTCACCGCCAGCCTTTGCCAGGAGATTCTCAGAAGTAAAGGCGCATCCAGGCTTGCTGTACTTCCAGGTATGGGCACAGAGATCCTGCTTGCTGAAGGTACCTGAACCGATTACATTGTTCAGAATGCCATTGATAATGCTGCTACCTGCAGAGCTGCTGCTGTTAGAGTTTCCGCCCAGTACAGCACCCAAGATACCTGCTACGGCAGAACCTGCATTGCTGGTTGCACTGGTAGATGTAGCGGCATTGCTGGTTGTTGTTGCTGCTGTATTTGCTGCAGCCGTGTTAGATGCTGTGCTAGATGCTGTAGAAGTTGTCTTCTTTGTAGAAGTCTTCTTGGTCGTAGTCTTCTTAGAAGTCTTCTTAGTTGTCTTCTTAGCCGTCTTCTTAACCGGCATCATCTCAGACATTGAGGCATTGAGCGCTGCCTCGTTCATAGCGCTTGCGTTGCTGCCAGCTGTGCATGCGAGCACGAGGGCAGCCAAAAGAAATACTTTTTTCATTGCTTTCTATATTTTATTATTATCACTCTTATTTATATATACCAATACTTCTTTTTCATTCTTTCGGGTGCAAAGTTCGCAAAAAAATCGGGAATATGAGAAGAAAAATCCCTATTTTGCGGTATGAATCTCCCTAAAGCTCATTATTTCTACTTTTTTACGTTATTATAGACGATTGCGATGACAAATCGTTTAAAAGATAATGAAAAAATCATTCAATATAGGAAGAATATCGTTAGAAAGGGGGAAAACAGTTCAAACGATTGCACGTTTTTTTGACATAAATCAAAAAATAACGAATAAAACACGCATTTTCATGCATTTTGTACCTAGAAATAGGTAGAAACTTCTATCTTTGCAACCAGTTAACAAATATCAATAGGTTATGAATGATTTAATTAAGGTAAATTCAGAGAATCAGAATCAGGCTATCGATAGATGCCAACAGATTCTTCAGGATCGCCGTGAAGCTCTTGCTGCTAAGGCAAAGAGAAGAGGCTAATCCCCTTCAAAGACACGAAGTAAAAGGAGGAAAAGATGAAGTTCTTATAAGGACGCATCCTTTCTTTTAAAGAGAGATTTTTCGAAACGACTCTTAAATGATGAGTTTCAAAAATTTTGGGAAAAGAAAAAAA
>JAJWOH010000153.1:0-6566 GCA_021635485.1 Segatella copri
TTGTGAGCATGGCCACCGCGACTTTCTCCGCCCGGAACATCATAGGTCCAGTAGGTACGGGCAATGGCAAAGGGAATATGTGTTTCTCCCTCTGCCACTGTCAGGTTGCCTCTAGGGTCGAATATCTTGGGTAATGTGATAATTCTTCCTAATTCTTCCATGTCTTATTTCTTCATGTAAGGGTCGGTTCCCAATACTGTCTTTGCCAGACGCTTTGCCTTGTCGCGAAGCTGATTGAGGTCATCGCCCTTCTCGCCGTAGCAGAGTACGACGCCCATGCGGCGGCCCACGTGAGCCTCTGGCTTGCCGAAGATACGGATGCGGGTATGGTCTTCCTTCAGCGCATCGAGCATATTGTAGTTTAATGGCTCGGTGCTTTCCTCTGGAGAGAGGATGACGGCAGAACATCCGATGTGCTCCAGATGGATTCCGGCGATAGGCAAGCCCATCACGGCACGGAAATGGAGTTCAAACTCGCTCAGGTTGGTGGTGTGACCGAGGGTTACCATACCTGTATCGTGTGGACGAGGACTCAACTCTGAGAAGATGACTTCGCCCTGCTTGCTCAGGAAGAACTCTACACCCCAGAGACCGGCACCTGTCAAAGCCTTGGTTACTTCACCTGCAATGTGCTCAGCCTTCTTCAAAGCCTCCTCTGGAATCTGGAATGGCTGCCAGCTCTCGCGGTAGTCGCCGCCCTTCTGTACGTGGCCGATAGGTGGACAGAAGAGGGTAGGACCGTCTTTCTGGGTGACGGTGAGCAGGGTGAACTCAGAATCGAAGTCGATAAATTCCTCGATGATTACTTCCTTCACGTCGCCACGACCTTCTTCCATCGCCTCCTTGTAAGCCTCCATCAGCTCATCGTCGTTGTGCACATAGCTCTGACCATGACCGCTGGAGCTCATCAGTGGCTTCACTACGCATGGGAATCCGATTTCGTCGGCTGCGTTCTTGAACTCCTCGAAAGTCTTTGCATAGAAATACTTGGCTGTGCGCAGACCCAGTTCCTTGGCAGCCAGGTCGCGGATGGCACGGCGGTTCATGGTGTAGTTCACGGCACGTGCCGAAGGCACAACCTGGATGCCCTCTTTCTCGAAGTCGAAGAGGCGCTCGGTGCGGATAGCTTCAATCTCAGGCACGATGATGTCTGGGTGATGTTTCTCAACCACTGCGGTCAATGCGTCGCCATCGAGCATCGAGAACACTTCTCGCTCGTCGGCTACCTGCATGGCTGGTGCATTGTCATACTTGTCGCAAGCGATGACATACTGTCCTGCTCGCTTTGCGGCGATGGTGAATTCCTTGCCCAGTTCGCCTGAGCCCAAAAGCATAATCTTCTTCATTTATATGATGTTTAATATTTTATGTCCCTAAAATTAATCACTAATCCCTAATAATTAATCCCTAATAATTAATCCCTAATAATTAATCACTAAGTCCGAATTTCTTTCTGATAAATTCTGCGATAAACTTCTCTGTCTCCTCTATTCCCAGATGGCTGCTGTTGATGCAGAGGTCGTAGCTCTCGCTGTGTCCCCACTTCTTGCCAGTGTAGTAATCGTAGTAGGAGGCGCGCTGTTCCTCGTGGCTTTCGATGAACTTGCGGGCGGTGGCTCTGTCGATGTTCTTTCGCTTGCACACTGCCTTGATGCGGTCGTCGATGTTGGCGGTAATGAAAATATTGATCACATTCTTGTAATCACGCAGCACATAGTCGGCGGTTCTGCCCACAAACACGCAGTTGCCCTCATCGGCAGCCTTTCTGATGGCGTCGCTCTGGAACTTGTACAGGCCTTCCTGTGAGAAGTCGTTGTGATAGAAGTTGTTGTCGCTCAAGAAAGGCAGATGGGAATGGAAGAGAGACTTGAAGAATCCCTTCTGCTCATCGTTCTGCTCGAAGAATTTCTCCGAAAAACCGCTCTCCTTGGCAGCAAGGTTGAGCAGTTCCCGGTCGTAGCACTTGCAACCGAAATCCTCAGCCAGCTTCTCGGCGATGATATGGCCGCCGCTACCTATCTGGCGACCTACGTTTATGATAATCTTATTCATAATTCATAATTTATAGTTTATAATTTATAGGGCAATCTTGCTAAACTGCGAAGCTGCTATTAACTATTAACTTTTAACTTTTAGCTGTTCTTGGTGTTGTCTTTTCAACTTGTTCATGTACCATGACATTACGATGGCAGCGATGACTGCGGCTGAGAAGTCGGAGATAGGCATACTGTACCATACTCCATCAATGTCCCATATCATCGGCAGGAAAGCCAGGAGCGGCAGGAGGATGAGCAACTGTCTCGACAAGGAGAGGAAGATACTGATCTTCACCTTTCCGATGCACTGGAAGAAGTTGGTGATAACCATCTGGAATCCGATGACCGGGAAGCAGAACATCACCACTCTGATCGCCTTAATACCCAAGTCTATCAGTTGCTTATCGGTTGTAAACAGTCGTGCGCAGTAGTAAGGCAGGAACATCGCTATCAGCCAGCCCGTTACCATGATGGCGGTGGCGGCAATGATGCTCAGATTCAGTACGCGCATCAGACGGTCCAGTTTCTGGGCTCCATAGTTGTATCCGGCTATAGGCTGCATTCCCTGGTTTACGCCGAATACGAACATGATGAACACCATTGCAATACCGTTGGCTATTCCGTAGGCACCCACGGAGAGGTCGCCTCCGAAACGCACCAGCTGGTTGTTGATGAAGATGACGATGATGCAGGCGCACACGTTCATCAGGAAAGGCGAAATGCCGATGGAAAGGATTTTGTCCACGAGCTTTCTCTTCAGTTTGTAGATGCCTTTCTTCATGTGGAGCAGCTCGTTCTTGTTGCTGAAGAGCTTGAACTGCCAGCACAGCGCCATCAGCTGCGATAGGATGGTGGCGATGGCAGCTCCCTGTATTCCCCATTTGAAGACGAGGATGAAGAGCGCATCCAATATCACGTTCATTACCACCGTGAAGATGGTGGCGTACATCGCCTGCTTCGGCTTGCTCGCCACCCTGAGCAGGGAGTTCATGCCGAAATACATGTGGCTCACCACATTGCCCAGCAGGATGATGACCATGTACTCATGAGCATAGATGAGCGTCTGGTCGCTGGCTCCGAAGAATCTCAGGATAGGGTCGAGGAAGAGCAGACAGATGATGCTCAATCCGATACCGATGATGAGATTCAGTGAAATCGTGTTACCCAGAATGTTTTGCGCTGTGGCATAGTCTTTTTGTCCCAACTTCACGCTGATGGCAGTAGATGCTCCTACGCCCACACCGGCTCCGAAAGCGGCGGTGAGGTTCATGAAGGGGAAGGTGATGGCGAGACCTGAGATGGCCATGGCTCCCACACCCTGACCGATGAATACTCGGTCTACGATGTTGTAGAGTGAGGCGGCGGTCATCGCAATCATAGCTGGCAAGGCATACTGAACGAGCAGCTTGCCCACCGGCTTGGTTCCTAATTCTAATGTCGCTTGTTTATTTTCCATTTATATCTGTTTTTTCCTCATAGCCGCTCGTCCAGCTTCTTTCAGAATGCAATTACAGCGGCTACTTGTCTGCAAAAGTACAAAAAATATCTGATACCTTATTATATATATGAGAAAAACTTGCATTTCATGATAAAAACTTCCCTTTTCCTTTGGTGTTTTCGTACAATTTCTGTACTTTTGCACTTCAGAATAAACAATTCAACTCATTAACAAATGCAATACAGAAATATTGCAGCAACAACAATAACAAACCGGACTACCGATATAATGATGAAAAAATTTTTGATGCTTTATGCATTTTTAATGACCGCTCTTTCTTTGTTTGCTCGCGAAGACAGGGTTAGCAATTTTGAGCAACTGATGCGGTTGCCCCGCATCGCCGAAACCGATATGGTGTCGTATCCGGGAGGCAAGTGTATGATGTATCGTCTTTATCTCAGAGACAAAGACCTCAGTCACACTCCCTTTTCGGTAAGTCGCCCTGCAGATTTTCTCTCTCCCCGTTCCATAGAGCGCAGAAAGAGGCAGAATCTGCCCATCGACGTTACTGATTTACCTGTAGCTCCTGCTTATGAGCAGGCTGTAAGCGAGGCTGGCATCGAGATTGTGGGCAAGAGCAAGTGGAACAATACCCTGCTGGTCCGCATTCATAAGGAGAAGGAACTACGGAAACTGGATGAACTCGATTTCATCACCCGGAAAATGAAGGTCTTCTCTGCTCCCGATTCTGTCAGTCAGCGCATCAGAAGTAGCGTTCGCAGGGGATTGAACGATTGGACTGGTGGAGTAGGCGAATATGGTGCTGCCGATGCGCAGATCCAGTCGCTCAACGGCAAGCGGCTGCATGCTGCCGGACATCTGGGCAAAGGAATGATGATTGCTGTCTTCGACGGCGGATTCATGAATGTGGATAAGATTCCGGCGCTGCATAATATCAGATTGGCGGGCGTTAAGGACTTTGTGGTTCCTCAATCCAAGAATATTTTCGCCGAGATGGAGCATGGAACGATGGTGCTTTCTACGATGGCTGCCAACGAACCCGAAAGATTCGTGGGGGTGGCGCCTGAGGCTCAATATCTGCTGGTGCGCTGTGAAGATGAGCGCACAGAGAGTCTGGCAGAAGAGGATTACTGGGCTTTTGCGGCTGAATATGCTGACAGTTGCGGTGTGGATATCATCAACTCTTCGTTAGGCTATCATGGCTTCGATGATGCGTCAACCAACCATCATTATAATGAGCAGGATGGCAATTCTACCCTCATCTCCCGCACCGCTTCGATGTGTGCTGACAAGGGAATCATCTGTGTCAATTCTGCAGGAAACGACGGAATGGGAAGTTGGAAGAAAATCAATTTCCCTGCCGATGCACGCAATATCCTTACCGTGGGCAGCGTAAACGAAATGGGCGAGAATGCGGCTTTCAGTGCCGTGGGACCTACTGCTGACGGCAGAATCAAGCCTGATGTGATGGCTTACGGAAGTCCTACCTGTGTGATTACGGGCCGTGGAAATATCATCAATGATAACGGAACGTCTTTCTCTTCTCCGCTCATCGCCGGAATGGTAGCGTGTCTCTGGCAGGCTTTGCCTCAGAAGACGGCTAAGCAGATTATGAAACTCGTGAGATTGGCTGGTAATAATCAGCATCATCCCGATAATGTATTCGGATATGGTGTGCCCGATTTCTGGAAGGCTTATCAGACGGGAAAAGCGATTAAGTAGTTAATAGTTGATAGTTTATAGTTAATAGGGCAAACTTGCTCTGCTAGCTATAAACTTTCAACTATAAACTGTAAACTTTAAACAGTAAACAGCATGGAACGACTTCGATTATCACTTTTTGAATTAAACTCCATGGTCCGTGAGGTCATTTCGATGTCCTTGCCCGACAGCTATTGGGTGGAAGCGGAACTCTCCGAGGCTCGCGAGGGCTACGGAGGCCACTGCTATCTGGAACTCATCGAGAAGGATGAGCGCTCTAATACGCCCATTGCCAAGGCGCATGCCTCCTGCTGGCGAAACCGATGGATATTCATAAAACCGAATTTCGAGCGCATCACCGGACAGCGCATTCATGCCGGAATGAAAGTGCTGCTCAAGGTACACGCGCAGTTTCATGAGAACTATGGCTTCTCCTGGATAGTAGATGATATTGATCCTAACTATACGATGGGCGATATGGCGCGCAAGAGGTTGGAAATCATCAATACGCTGAAAGCAGAGGGCGTATTCGAACTGCAGAAGGAGTTGGCGCTCCCGATGTTCTGTCAGCGCATCGCCGTCATTTCCAGTGCTACGGCAGCTGGTTATGGCGATTTCTGCAACCAGCTTGCCGATAACGATTATGGTCTGCAGTTTCAAACCCGCCTCTTTCCGGCTACGATGCAGGGCGAGGGGGTAGAGCAGAGCGTGATAGCTGCCCTTGACAGTATCAATGCCGAATGGGAACAGTTTGACTGCGTAGTCATCATCCGAGGCGGTGGTGCAACGAGCGATCTCTCGGGTTTCGACACCCTGGCGCTTGCCGAGAATGTGGCAAACTTCCCGCTGCCTATCATCACGGGAATAGGCCATGAAAGGGACGAGAGTGTGCTGGATATGATTTCTTTCCAGCGGGTAAAGACACCGACAGCCGCTGCCGCCTTCCTCGTTAATCATCTTACTGAGGTTTATGCTCGTGTGGTGAATGCGCAAGAGGCTATCGTGCAGAATGTGAAGCACCGTCTGCAGGTGGAGAAGATGAGGCTCGACAGATTGAGCAACACGATTCCTGTCCAGTTTTCGCTGGTGAAGACGAAGCAGGGCGCTTATCTCGACCGCTTGATGAGCCGTTTAAGTACAAATGTCCAGTCGAAACTATCGGAAGCCCAGCGCCATTTCGAGATTCTTTCTCAGAATGTTCAGCCGATATTGGAAAGGAAGATGCTCAACGAGAGTCATCGTCTGCAGCTTCTTTCCCAGCGCATCCAGGCACAAGACCCCGAGTTATTGCTGAAACGTGGTTACAGCATCACGCTGAAAGATGGCAAAAGTATCCGTTCTGCCTCGCAACTGAAGTCTGGCGACATCAT
>JAJWOH010000317.1:0-1315 GCA_021635485.1 Segatella copri
TTCCCACATAATTCTCGCTACTCATTCCGGCATTCTCACTCCTGTACAGTCCACCGCTGCTTCCGCTGCGACTTCACCCCGTACACGACGCTCCCCTACCACGCCCTTGCGGACATCCTAAGCTTCGGTTGCATGCTTAGCCCCGTTATATTTTCCGCGCAGAGTCACTCGACCAGTGATCTATTACGAACTCTTTTAATGAATGGCTGCTTCTAAGCCAACATCCTGGTTGTTTTCGCAACTCCACATCGTTTTCCACTTAGCATACATTTGGGACCTTAGCTGTAGGTCTGGGCTGTTTCCCTTTTGACAATGAAACTTATCTCACACTGTCTGACTGCTGATCATCAATTAGCCGGCATTCAGAGTTTGATAGGGTTCAGTAAGCTTATCGCCCCCTAGCCCATTCAGTGCTTTACCTCCGGTAATCTAAATCAACGCTAGCCCTAAAGCTATTTCGGGGAGAACCAGCTATCTCCGAGTTCGATTGGAATTTCTCCGCTAACCACAAGTCATCGCCGGTCATTGCAACGAACGTGCGTTCGGCCCTCCATGAGATTTTACTCTCACTTCAGCCTGCTCATGGTTAGGTCACCCGGTTTCGGGTCTATGGCAACGAACTTTATGCGCCCTATTCAGACTCGCTCTCGCTTCGCCTCCGGTACTGAATACCTTAAGCTTGCTCGTTACTATAACTCGCCGGACCGTTCTACAAAAAGTACGTCATCACACTTTAACGTGCTTTGACTGCTTGTAAGCACAAGGTTTCAGGTTCTCTTTCACTCCCCTCCCGGGGTCCTTTTCACCTTTCCCTCACGGTACTGCTCCTCTATCGGTCATCAGGTAGTATTTAGGCTTGGATGGTGGTCCACCCATCTTCCCACGGGGTTTCACGTGTCCCGCGGTACTCTGGATACTGGCTGTCAGTCTTCTCTTTCAAATACGGGGCTCTCACCCTCTATGGCCGGCCTTCCCATGCCGTTCTTCTAGATACCTCTGATCGTGATGCCAGTCCGAACCCCGGTGAATAAATCCACCGGTTTGGCCTCCTCCGCGTTCGCTCGCCACTACTTGCGGAATCTCGGTTGATGTCTTTTCCTGCCCCTACTTAGATGTTTCAGTTCAGGGCGTTCCCCTCGTACGCCTATTTTATTCAACGCACGATACCAGAGTATTGCTCTGGTGGGTTTCCCCATTCGGAAATCTCCGGATCAACGGATATTTGCTCCTCCCCGAAGCTTATCGCAGCTTGTCACGTCCTTCTTCGGCTCCTGATGCCAAGGCATTCCCCTTGCGCTCTTTATAGCTTGACCTT
>JAJWOH010000154.1:0-6485 GCA_021635485.1 Segatella copri
TCTGATAGATGTCGAGCGCATAGATGTCGGTCATGCCGCTGATATAATCAATTACCGCTATGATGCGCTCCTCCAGATTCTCGTTCTCTATATCGTACTGGCTGCTTACCCGGCGCAGGAGCTGCTTGGAGTAGAAACGCGATGGGTTTACGGCAGCTTCGATGAAAACCTCCATCAGAGTTGCCATGATTTGATAACCCGACAGTTCTATGTCGAGTACCGGCTTGCTTTGGTAAATCTTAGAGTAGGAGATCTTCTCACATTCCTTGTATGCCTTTTTCTGGCGCTCGGAAATATGGTCGATGAGACTGCCCTCGAAAGTTCCGGCAAGGATTTCCTCCTCGTGAGCCAGGAAGGCTGCCACACATTCGTTCTCCAGCTTGCCGATGACGCTGGCTCTCATGTAAACCACTTTCTCGTTTTCGTCAGTCAGTTCTTCGTCGATGATGCGCTGGCGTATCTTCTGCTGGATATCTTCATCGAAGAAACTCAGCAGCAAGTGCTCCGTCTCGGCAAAGGAAAGAATCTTGAGCTTATGGGAGTCTTCGATGTCCATGATTTCGTAGCAAATATCGTCGGCAGCTTCTACCATATATACAAGTGGATGGCGGGCGTATTTGAGAGGCTCACCCGGTGCAGATTTGCAAAAAATGCCCAATTCATCGGCAATTTTCCTGTAAGATTCCGCTTCTGAAGCAAAGAAACCGAACTTGCCGTGGTTGCCGGCAAGACTGCTCGCAAACGGGTATTTCACGATGGAAGCAAGCATGGAATAGGTCATGACGAAACCACCCTGACGGCGCCCCTTGAACCGGTGGGTCAGGATTCTGAAGGCATTTGCGTTGCCTTCGAAATGCGTAATATCATCCCAAAACTCCGATGAAACCATTGATTTTATCTTCTGACCCGGTCCTTCAGAGAAGAAAGTCTGGATGGCTTTCTCGCCGGAATGACCGAAAGGCGGATTGCCCAAATCATGTGCCAGACAGGCTGCACTTACGATGGTACCTATCTCCTCGACGAGCGTATCCTTCAGTTCTGGCCGCTTCCGGATGACGTGTCGGGAAATGTCGTTACCTATCGACATGCCCACACTCGCCACCTCCAGACTGTGGGTGAGGCGGTTGTGAACGAAGATGCTGCCCGGCAAAGGGAAAACCTGCGTCTTGTTCTGCAGGCGGCGGAATGCCGATGAAAAGATAAGACGGTCGTAATCGCGCTTGAATTCAGAGCGATCATCATGGCGCTCGGCATGCTTATGCTCCTGTCCGAAACGCTTGTTGGATATCAGTTGTTTCCATTCCATATTATTGTATTACTTGATTCTGTAGCGCAAAAATACACTAAAGTAAGCACAAATCAAAATAAAATATGATAAATTACATGTTTTTATCCTCAAAAATTCATTTATTCCATCAAAATTGCTTATTTTTGCAGATTATTAAACTCAGACACAGATAAAAAAGAAGAAGTCATGATAAAAGTACAGATTATCAACAAGGGGCATCAGCCTCTACCTGCGTTTGCCACACCTCAGAGTGCCGGCATGGATTTGCGTGCAAACATCGATGAGGCAATCGTGCTTCATCCTATGGAGCGACGACTGGTGCCAACCGGTCTTTATATGGCTTTGCCTGCAGGTTATGAAGCGCAGATCCGTCCTCGCAGCGGTCTGGCTTTGAAGCATGGCATTACCGTACTGAATACGCCGGGAACCATCGATGCCGATTATCGCGGCGAAATCATGGTTCTGCTCATCAATTTCTCTACAGAGGATTTCGTTATCAATGATGGCGAGCGTATAGCCCAGATGGTGCTGGCTAAGCACGAACAATGTGATTTCATCGAGGTTAATGAGCTCGATGAAACCGAACGTGGAGCCGGCGGATACGGTCATACGGGTGTAAAATAACAGATTGTTAAAGATAGAATAGAAAAGATAGAATAGAAAGGATTAGAATCGTGAAGATGAATCTTAGAAATATCAGTTGGGCAATGGGGCTGGTCTTGCTGGGTTCGGTAGCCATGCCGTCGCTTGCCCGTAAGAAGAAGGTGCAGCCGGTTCAGAAGCCGGCGGTTCAGGAGGACCATCTCTCTCCGAACGACCGCCAGCGCTACAACTATTTCTTCCTGGAGGGAGCGCGCCAGCAGGCTGCCGGCAATTATTCGGCAGCTTTCGACCTCTTTGAGCATGCCCGGAAGATTGACCCGAAGGCGGCTGAAACCTATTTCTATGAGTCGCTTTTCTATTCTCAGCTCAAGCAGGATTCCCTGGCACTTGCCTATATGCAGAAGGCAATAGAACTGAATCCGGAAAACCAGACCTATGCAGAGCAGTTGGGCAGATATTATATAGGTAGCCAGAAATACGATCTTGCCATCGATGCCTATGAGAATCTGTATGCCAAAAACCACGATAATACCGATGCCCTCCGCATCCTGGTTCAGCTTTATTCCCAGAATAAGGATTATAAATCAGTACTCAAAACCATTTCGCGTCTTGAAGTGGAAGAAGGTGAAAGCGAACAGTTCACCCTCTCTAAAATGAGAGTTTATGAACTGATGAACGACAAGAAGGCTGCCTATCAGGAACTGAAGTCGCTGGTAGACCAGCATCCGCTGGATATGCAGTACAAGACGATGCTGGGCAACTGGCTCGTACAGCACGACCGCCAGAAGGAAGCTTACAAGTGCTTTACCGATGTGCTGAAGGAAGAGCCTGACAATTCCTATGCCCAGATGTCGCTTTACGACTATTATAATGCCACCCATCAGGAGCAGCTTGCCGGGCAGATGCTCGATAAGATATTGATGAGTCCGAAATCGGATCTGGAGACCAAGGTGATGATGTACCGCTCTTTCATTCAGAAGAACGAGAGCGAAGGTGGCGATTCTACCAAGGTAATTGCGCTGTTTGACAAGGCGCTCAACGTGGCTCATCCGTCAGCCGAAGTGGCAGAGATGAAAGCTGCTTATATGAGTTTGAAGAAGATGCCGGCCGACTCTGTTTGCCGTGCCTTCGAAAAGGTGCTTACCATAGCTCCGGATAACGTGAATGCCAGAATGCAACTCGTACAGATGCTCTGGAACGAGAAGAAATATGACCTGGTTTCCCAGCAATGTAAGGCGGCTCAGGAGTATAATCCCGAAGAAATGGTGTTCTATTACTTCGGTGGAATGGCGTATTATCAGAAAGATAAGGAAGACGAGGCGCTCCGTGAGTTCCGTCTCGGATTGGCGCAGGTGAATGCACAGTCGCCGGCTGACCTGGTTTCCGACCTCTATGCCGTAACCGGCGATATTCTTCATAAGAAAGGTGAAGAGCATGAAGCCTTTGCGGCTTACGACTCCTGCCTGCAATGGAAAGATGACAACGTGATGGCGCTCAACAACTATGCCTACTATCTGAGCGAGAAGGGCGTTGACCTGCATAAGGCTGAGGCGATGAGCTACAAGACCATCAAGGCAGAGCCGAACAACGGTACTTATCTGGATACCTATGCTTGGATTCTCTTTATGGAAGAACGCTATGCTGATGCCAAGACTTATATAGACCAGGCACTCAAAAACCGCGATTCCACCGCAGATAACAGTACGGTTATTGAACATGCCGGAGATATCTATTATATGAATGGTATGGCCGATGAATCCGTAGATTTCTGGAAGAAAGCCTATACCGGCGAGAACCAGACTGAGGTGCTGGCATGGAAGATTAAGAACAGACAATATATTACCGAAGAAGAACTGAAGAAGCGTAATGCGCCAAAGCAGAAACCTGCCGCTACGAAGAAGTCAGTTAGAAAAGGTAAGAAGAAATAAACGAAAAGTAGAAAAATCAGGAAAGATGAAATATACAATGAAGAAGAATAAGATGATGCTGCTTGCCGCAGCCTGCAGCATCCTGCTCCTCGGTTCTTGCGGAACCAGCAAGAATGTACAGGGCTTTGGCTCCACATCAGCCAGTCATCAGAAAGAGAATGCCACCAAGGGTTCTGGCTCTCGTCAGAGTGAGACGCTCAGGAAGTTGGCTTTCGTACAGAAGGTTTCAGACAATCAGGTGTATACCAGGAATATTGTAGGCAACATGTCGTTTACGCTCCAGGCTGGTGATAAGGACATTACCGTGCCAGGCAAACTGAGCATGCGTAAGGATGAAATCATCCGCATCCAGCTCTTTATTCCTATCTTGGGTACAGAGGTGGGCCGTCTGGAGTTTACTCCCGACCATGTACTTATCATCGACCGTCTGCACAAGGAATATATCAAGGCAGATTATACCCAGGTAGACTTCCTCAAGAAGCAGGGCATCTCCTTCTATTCTCTGCAGGCTCTCTTTTGGAACCAGCTGCTCCTGCCGGGCGAACGGACCGTGAAGGAATCAGACCTGAAGAAGTTTGATGCCAGACTGGATGTGGCAGGAGACAATGTGCCGGTTAGTTTCAGGAACGGCAATATGACCTATTCCTGGACAGCCAACCGCACTACCGGCCGTATCACAGCAGCAGATGTTGTCTATAAGAGTGCGCAGAACGGCACCTCCAATCTCCACGTCGACTACGGCAACTTCAAGAGTGTAGGCGTCAAGATGTTCCCTGCCTCCCTGAATCTGGCGATGACCACTACTGCTACCAGGAAAAAGCAGGAGGCTAAGATCAGTCTGCAATTGAATCAGGTGAAGACCGACAGCAAATGGAGCACTCAGACCGAGATTTCCAGCAAATACAAGCAGATTTCTCCAACAGATGTGCTCAGCAAGATATTGAGTATGTAGATGCTCATCAAGAGTTTGAAATTATAGAACATGGGTTTTTAATATAAGAAATGAAGCGAATCTTATTATTCATCATGGCAATCACCTTCACGCTCGCACCTTTTGCGCAGAAGCATTCTGTCCAGAAGAAGCCGGTGAGAAAGACTGCCGTAACTGCGAAAAAGAAGGCTGCTACTCCTGCCAGAAAGACGAACAGCAGAAGTCATGCCGCCAGAAAGACATACAAACCAGCTGCGCCAACCAGAGCAGAACGCAGGGCTGCAACCTATAGCAATGCCTCTATCCGGGGTTTGCAGGGACAGCGCGCTTCTATCCGGAAGAAGATCAGAGAGCAGGAGCAGGCTTTGCGCCAGAATAAGGCGGATGTGAAGAAACGTCTTGAAGACCTGATGGCGCTGAACGGAGAAATAGACCAGCGTCAGAAGAAGATTGACGGTATCCAGAAGGATATCCATCATATTGACGGCAATATCGGCATTCTGCAGGCGCAGTTGAAAACGCTTCAGCAACAGTTGCAGGACCGCAAGAACAAGTATATCCGTTCCATGCGCTATATGAGCCGTCATCATACGGTTCAGGATAAGCTGATGTTCATCTTCAGTGCCAAGAATCTGACACAGATGTATCGCCGCCTTTCCTTCATCCGCCAGTATTCTTCCTATCAGAAGGTGCAGGGCGAGGCTGTAAAGGCTAAGCAGAAGCAGGTGAACGAGAAGCACCGGCAGTTGCAGCATGTTAAGGGACATAAGAACACCTTATTATATAAGGGTAAGCAGGAGAAGACGGTTTTGGAAGGTAAGCAGACCCAGCAGCAGGAGATGGTGCAGGGACTGCAGAAACAGCAGAAGACCATTCAGGCTGTCATCGCCGACCAGCGTCAGAAAGATGCGGCAATCAACGCTCAGATTGACCGCCTGATTGCTCAGGAAGTAGCCAAGGCTCGTGCCCGTGCTGCTGCCGAGGCTAAGAAGAAGGCTGCTGCCGCTGCTGCCGCCAAGAAACGTGCCGAGGAACTGGCTCGCAAGAAAGCTGCTGCCGAGGCTGCTGCCAGGGAGAATGCCCGTCGTGTAGCCGAAGCCAAGGCGCGTGAGGCTGCTGCCGAAGCTGCCCGCAGAAAGGCTGCCGAAGAAGCAAGACTGGCTGCCGAGGCTGCAAGAAAGGCTCAGGAGGAGGCTGCTGCCCAGGCTGCTGCTCAGGCGAAGGCTAAAGCGCAGGCTAGGGCGCGTGCTGCTGCCGAGGCTGCCAAGCGTGCCGCCGCAGAACAGGCTGCCCGTGAGGCTGCTGCCGAACAGGCTGCAAGAAAGGCAGAGGCTGAAAGACAGGCTGCCGAGTTGAAGGCGAAGATGGATGCGGAACGCAGTACCCGTGAGATTGCCGCTGCCAAGAAGGAGGCACAGGAGGCTTCTACCTTGAGTTCGGTAGACCGCATGCTGAGCGGTGGATTCGAGGCTAACCGTGGTAGATTGCCGATGCCTATCAGCGGCAGTTACCGTGTGGTGAGTCATTTCGGTCAGTATAATGTGGAAGGCTTGAAGGGCGTAACGCTCGACAATAAGGGTATCAATATCCAGGGCAAGCCGGGTTGTGTGGCTCGCAGCATCTACGATGGTGAGGTGAGTGCCGTCTTCGGTTATGGTGGCATGTGGAACGTGCTGGTCCGTCATGGTGCCTACATCTCTGTTTACTGTAATCTGAAATCGGTCAGCGTTCATAA
>JAJWOH010000318.1:0-1294 GCA_021635485.1 Segatella copri
TTAACCTTCCAGCACCGGGCAGGCGTCAGCTCGTATACGTCATCTTTCGATTTAGCACAAACCTGTGTTTTTGGTAAACAGTTGCCTGGGCCTATTCTCTGCGGCTCACTCTCGTGAGCACCCCTTATTCCGAAGTTACGGGGTCAACTTGCCGAGTTCCTTAACAACCCTTCTCCCGTTGGCCTTAGAATCTTCTTCCTACCTACCTGTGTCGGTTTGCGGTACGGGCACCTCAGAAATACACACAGCTTTTCTCGCCATCTTCCATCCCAGACTTCGGTACTAACTTCCCTCGATCTCTACCGGAACCAACACCCGGCTCTGAGACTTCAAATGTGTCCCTGTGCTTAACTCTTTTGGTGGTGACGGAATCTCTACCGTCTGTGCATCGGCTACGCCTTTCGGCCTCACCTTAGCTCCCGCCTAACTTGGAGCGGACGAACCTTCCTCCAAAAACCTGAGGTTTCCGGCCATGTGGATTCTCACCACATTCGCGCTACTCATTCCGGCATTCTCACTTCTGTAAACTCCACAGCCGCTTACGCTACTGTTTCTCCGCTTACACAACGCTCCCCTACCCCGCACTTACGTGCAGCCTAAGCTTCGGTTTGTATCTTAGCCCCGTTAAATTTTCCGCGCAGAGACGCTCGACCAGTGAGCTATTACGCACTCTTTAAATGAGTGGCTGCTTCTGAGCCAACATCCTGGTTGTCTGCGTATTTCCACATCGTTTTCCACTTAGATACAATTTGGGACCTTAGCTGTAGATCTGGGCTGTTTCCCTTTTGACAATGAGATTTATCTCACACTGTCTGACTCCCATACATCAATACTCCGGCATTCTTAGTTTGATAGGCTTCGCTACCCTCTCGGGCGCTAGGCCATTCAGTGCTTTACCTCCGGGTATCTAATATGAGGCTAGCCCTAAAGCTATTTCGGGGAGAACCAGCTATCTCCGAGTTCGATTGGAATTTCTCCGCTACCCACAATTCATCCGCCGCCTTTTCAACGGAGGTCGGTTCGGCCCTCCATGAAATTTTACTTTCACTTCAGCCTGATCATGGGTAGGTCACCCGGTTTCGGGCCCATTGCATGTTACTGAACGCCCTGTTCAGACTCGCTCTCGCTACGCCTCCAGTCCTTAAGACCTTAAGCTCGCAACATACAATCGCTCGCCGGACCGTTCTACAAAAAGTACCATATCACACGTTGATGTGCTCTATGTGCTTGTAGGCACAAGGTTTCAGGTTCTATTTCACTCCCCTCCCGGGGTCCTTTTCACCTTTCCTTCACA
>JAJWOH010000319.1:0-1293 GCA_021635485.1 Segatella copri
AGCCCAAGGATAGACTGGCTAGGGTGCTAGCCCCTAGCCCAGCCTATCCGCCCCACAAAAATTCAACATTCAACACTCAACATTCAACATTCAAAAACCATTCAACATTCAAAAAAAATGAAAGCGAACACTTGGAAAACAATTCTGCAGATAGCCATCAGCATACTGACCGCTATCGCTACTACGCTCGGAGTAACGAGCTGCATGGGATAAAGAAAACTGAGAAATCCGGTCATTAAGGTCATGGTCATTAAGGTCATTAAGGATTTCCAAAGAAAGTTAAAGGGAAATGAGTAAAAAATCATCATTTTTTTGCTCATTTTCCTTTTTTTTATTATCTTTGCCTTAAAAATTAATAATTGAACTTTCGTATGTGGTTCAAGTACGGGCTGAAGGCCCAAAAGCTCCTAGCCCAGGGCGTATGGGACAAAACTTGCGAAACTTGAACAAATATAAAAAATATATAGATGGAAAAGAATATTATAAATATAGATGCACATGTCATAGATGATATCAGAACCATCATCACAAGGGCAAGAAACAAGGCGTATCAATCTATCAACGAAACCCTGATACGCTCAAACTGGGAAATTGGCAAACGTATTGTTGAAGAAGAGCAGCTTGGCAAGCAGCGTGCTGATTATGGAATACAGCTCATCAAGTCCATATCTCAGCAGTTGACGACTGAGTTCGGCTCCGGCTATGGTGTTCGTAACCTTGCCTATTTCAAGCAATTATACCAATATTTCCCTGATTGGGAGATTTTGCACGCGCGCGTGCAAAATCTTACTTGGACTCATCTAAAGAGTATTCTAAGAGTTACAGATGCAGGAGCTCGTCTATGGTATTTAAAGGAATCGTCAGAGCAAATGTGGAGCACAAGAACCCTCGACCGCAATGTTGCCTCACAATACTATTATCGACTCCTGCAAACCAGCAATGAGCATAAAGATGAGGTAGAGAACGAGATGAAAACCCTTACAAAAGGATACGCAGACTCACCTGCCATGTTCATCAAGTCGCCAATGGTGACAGAATTCTTGGGCTTATCCCGAGACATGAGCTTCTCGGAAAGCGAATTGGAGAGTGCCATCATCACCCATCTTCAGAAATTTCTGATGGAGATGGGCAAAGGCTATGCCTTCGTAGAGCGACAGCAGCACATCATCACCGATACCCAGGACTACTACATAGACCTGGTATTCTACAATTACCTGATGAAATGTTTTGTACTGATCGACCTATTATGTTGTGCACAACATAATAGCTCATATGTTGCGTAGTCAATTATGT
>JAJWOH010000155.1:0-2752 GCA_021635485.1 Segatella copri
AGAGAGAGGCATCCGAGTTGGACTTTCTTTTTACATTTTCCTCAGGAGGAATATGATATGGTTTTCCCTGATACTTCAAGGATATTAATGATGCTCAGGCACAATGGCGAGATACACCAGATCATGGTCGGTGAGGTTCTCCATATAATGAGCATGGTTCATAGGGCAATAATGCACCTGTCCCTGTCGAACCTCCTCCACGGTATCATCATAATGGAAAGTAGCAGTGCCGCTTACCACATAGATAATCTCGCAGTTGCCCTCATGAGTATGAAGACCAGTTGATGCACCCGGACGCAAGGTAGAATACATAATCTTCACCTTGTCATCCACATAGTTACGGGTGTCGAGTTTACCCTGTCCACCCTTGAAGCCCTCCAAATGAGCCTCAGCAATCTTTTCGAAATCTATTACCATCTTTATAATGTTTATTGTTTAATGTCTAATATTTACTTGGCTTTTATAAAAGAAGTCCTGCCGCTTACTTTGCTTTCGCAAAATACTTCCAGAGCGGAGCCGCCATCAGGCTTTGCCAGATTTCTCCCTTCTCCAGCATTTCCATCACTTCTTCTCTTGAGAAGAGGCGAACCTCGATATCTTCAGCCTGGTCAAGATGCTGCACATCCATGCGCTCCACATCCGTAGCCAGAAAGCAATGGGTAAGATTGGTATGCGTGCTCGGATTAGCCGAAATCGTCATCCACTTCTGCCAGTTTCCGCCTCCGAATCCAGTCTCTTCCATCAGCTCTCGCTTGGCAGCCGCCATCGGGTCCTCGCCCTTCTCTATCACTCCTGCGCAAAGTTCATTCACCGTCTTACCTATCGCATAGCGATACTGGCGAACGAAGACGAACTCTCCCTCCTTCGTAATGGCGATGGTGTTCACCCAATCGGGATATTCCAGCACGTAATATTCATCGATGATGGCTCCCGTAGGCAATTCCACCTTATCCACTCGTGCCGTGAGCCATGACTTCTCTATCAGATACTTCTGCGAGAGCGTCTTCCATTTCATATCTTTATCAGCCATTTTCTTACTTCATTTAAAAAACTGGATTTTCTTTATTTTAATTGATGGTGCAAAAGTACGAAAAAAGATTGAAAGGATAGAAATATTTCTATGAAAATGACAGTTTTTCATTTTTTTTGCCGTACTGGATATTGACAGCGAACACCTCAGCACCTTCGATGATATTGATAAGAATTGGCTGGAGAAGGTAGCAGAACTGTTCACCTGATTCCTTAATATTCATTTCCCTCTTGCTTGATCACACTCGGACCATCGATGAGTTCAGGCTGAGGGGCATTTCTGTTCACATCACCATATGCTCTGCCCAGATCACTCATCGTAATACTGATGTTTTTGTTCACGGGTCTGTCTTTATCCGAAAGGCTGTGTGAGAAGAGCCACTGATAGGTTTTCTTCAGATAAAACACGCGGGCAGGGGTACCGTGATTGGCACCCTTCCACCAGTCGTATATCAATCGGGTATCCTTGCCATCCTTTTCAAGTTTATCTACCACCACCTTCGATTGCTTGACCGGTACTGCCCTATCTGCTGTGCCATGGATAATCCAAAAAGGCAAATCGCCCAATCCACTCACATCCTTATACGAACAGCCGCCACACAGCGCCATGCCGGCAGCTATCCTGTCGGGATAAGTAGCACAGACATCCATGGTGCCATAACCGCCCAAACTCATACCCAAGACATAAACCCTATTAGAATCACATGGGTAATTCTTCTTCACCCAGTCTAGCATATCCATGATTTTCTTCGGATTCCAGGCTCCTCCCGGATTCTGCGGAACGATGGTCAGCGCATCGATATCGCGCCCCTTGACGATGGCATCAAGCGGTCCGTATCTTCTCACCTTATTCAGATTTCTTCCACAAAGACTGGCTCCATGCAGAAAGATGATGACAGGAGTCTGTTCTTGCGAATAGAAATAATCTACCGGCGTATAAACCCAGAAGTTGTAACCTCCCGGAATCTCATCTTTCACAGCTCGCAGAAAGTCGTAAGCCGACATTCTGCATATGGAAAGACAGAATAATATAAACAAAAATATCTTCTTCATTTTCTTTTTTTTTACTTGTTTAGTATCACGCTCCCTGTTTCATACCATGAACGTTCATCACACAAAAGTAAGTAAATATCAGCATATTACCAAATATCCTCCCTATATTTTTCTTTTTTTTATCCAAAAGAAAGATTCGTTTAAACTTCCAGGTAGAAAGATAAACAACGATTATTTGTGTTAAAAATCATAAGAATCACATCGGTTCGCATTATTTTTATTATCTTTGCATCATAACAAGACATATAATAAATAAATATAGAATTATGAATGTAGGAGATAAAATACCAGAGATTCTTGGCATTGACCAGGACGGACGTGAGATAAAGGCAAGCGACTACCGTGGTCGCAAGATTGTGCTCTACAGTTATCCGAAGGCTAACACCAGCGGATGCACTGCCGAGGCTTGCTCCCTGCAGGCACATAAGGAGGAACTGGCTGCAGCCGGTTACGAGATTATCGGCGTGAGCAAGGACAAGCAAGCTCTGCAGAAGAAGTTTGCCGAAACCAAGGGTTTGCAGTTCCCTCTTATCGCAGATACCGAAACCACCCTACTGCAGGAACTCGGCTGCTGGGGCGAGAAGGTAACCTGTGGCAGAAAGACCATCGGCATCCTCCGCACTACCTATCTTGTCAACGAAGAAGGCGTCATTGAGAAGATCTTCACTCC
>JAJWOH010000155.1:2852-6378 GCA_021635485.1 Segatella copri
GACCTCTTCGTGCTCGAAGCAGCAGCCATTCTTCACGATGTAGGCATTCACGTTTCACAAGCCAGATACGGCAACTGCGATGGCAAGCACCAGGAAGAACTAGGTCCTGACGAGGCAAGAAAAGTACTGTCAGAAGTAGATGGATTCACAGCCGCACAGATAGAAAGAATCTGCTGGCTCATTGCCCATCATCATACTTATCAAGATGTTACCAGCCTCGACCACCGCATTCTGCTCGAAGCAGATTTCCTGGTGAATTCCTTCGAAGCCCACCTTGCTCCCGAAGGCATCATCACCTTCCGCGACCATGTATTCCGCTCGGAATCAGCTATCGGTATGCTGAATGATATGTGGGGGCTGTAACGAAAGTTACTTTCTTGGAAAGAGCATCATAGAGGAAAGGTGAAAGTACAACAAACTGCTGTTATGTGTTTTAATTAAAACTAATACCTTTATTCTATTTCACTTCTGTCAGTTTGCCCGTCTGTGAGTCAATGATATAGCCATGAAGATTGACGTCTTTTGGTACGAGAGGGTGTGTACGGATCGTATTGATGGTATTCCTTACAGAATCCTCTGTGTCGTGGAATCCCTCCAGCCAATGGTCGAGGTCGATACCGCAAAGCCCGATGGTATCGATAACATTCTGATGGATGCCACGTTTGAGCATCAATTTCTTCATCTGCTGTCCGTTCATGTGGCATGCACCGCAGTTGGAGTGGGCAATGACCATGATTTCCTCTACACCCAATTCGTAGATGGCTACAAGGAGACTACGCATGGCAGAGTCGAAAGGACTGATAACCAGTCCACCGGCGTTCTTGATGAGCTTGGCATCTCCGTTCTTCAGGCCCAAAGCTGCTGGCAGAAGCTCAGTGAGGCGGGTGTCCATACAGGAAAGAATGGCAAGTTTCTTGTCTGGATATTTACTCGTAATATACTTTTCGTAAGCCTTACTGGCTACGAAGTTTTCATTATACTTGATGATTTCTTCTATAATCATAGTCATGTAAATTGAAATGTGAAACTAAATTTTCCTATTTCTCAGGGGTTGGCTTGAGGTAAGCCATGAATTTCTCTGGCTGATAGTTGAGAACCAGCTCATCCGGGAACTCTGCTTTTTCTACCAGTGGCATAATGTTGCTGTAGTCGGCAATCATCGCAGAGAAGTGGGCATCACTTCCGAAGATAACTGGAGTTTCATACTTCTTGGCAAGTTCCAGCAGTTCCAGATTATTGGGAGCAGCCACAGTCTTGTGGCGGATGGGAGCCATGGAATGGTTGTTGATTTCAAGCAAGGTATGCGTCTCCCTGGAAACTTTCATGAGTTCCTCGAAATCCAGTTCTGCCGTACCATCGCCGGGATGAGAGATAATCTGCACGAAGGGATTGCGCATGGTATTGATGACACCCTGCGTATTCTCCTCCTTACTTCCTCCCTGCCAGCAAAGGCTATGGATGCCTGCTATTCGGATATCCAGCATACGCCAGTAATCCTCGTCGAGATCGATATCTCCCTTCGTATTGAGGATGTTGAGTTCTGCTCCAAGCATCAGTTTGATTCCATAGAGCTGGCGTGGAACACAATGAAGGTTTCTGAAATAGATAGGATCACAGGTACCCGGGATATTGGGACCGTGCTCTGTGATTCCCAAGATATCCAACCCTTTCTCCTTTGCTGTCAAGGTCATTTCCTGCAAACTGCTGAAGGCATGACCTGATGCTATTGTATGTGTATGAACGTCTAATAATGTTTTCATGGTGCAAAGGTAATGATATTTACTAAGAATGTAAGAGAAACAACTATTAATTAATCAAAATTTGTTTTTACGGATATTTAAATTAATAATAAATCACCATTTTATGTTGGTTTTATTCAGCTTCAAGCTCCAATAACTTTCTCTTTGCGTCCAATCCTCCGGCAAAACCTGTAAGGGAATGATTGCTTCCGATAACTCGATGGCAGGGAACGAAAATGCTGATGCCATTAGCTCCAATGGCACTTGCCACGGCTCTGATGCCTTTAGGTTTGCCTATACGTATAGCTATTTCCTTATAGCTTCTTGTCTCTCCATAGGGTATTTCGAGCAATGCATGCCATACTTGTTTCTGAAAATCAGTTCCTACAGGATGCAACGGAATATCAAATATCTTGCGGTTACTGGCAAAATATTCATCCAATTGCCTTTTGGTCTGATCCAGGATTGGGGATGTTTCTATCTTGAAATCAGCCTTCATATGCCGCAAAAGCCGATGCTTATTGCGCTCTGCACATGGCATTTCATTCCAATCACAAAGGCACAGCTCGTCACCCATCGATGCCAAGATGATTTCTCCGCAAGGCGAATTGTAATATTGAATGTTTACTTGCTTCATTGTCTTAAACTGATATTTTTTGTTCATAAATCATACAGGTAAAAGAGGTATGAGAAAACTGTTTGACGAATCTCATATTTAACCGCCATACTAAGTTATATTGTTCTTTTCACGCAAAGGTAACAAATATTTATAGATTACACAAGAAAAAGTACTATATAATGCTCGTTTTATAAAAAATTTTAATTTTATAGGATTTTTCTTGGCTATTTAGCATTGTATATTGATTTTTTCTTATCTTTGCAAGTACAATTCAAAAGATTGATTATTATGCAGATATTATTGGCAAATGCCAAAATCATGTTTGAGAAGGCAGACAGGAAGCCTATCTCCGTGCCACTATTCCAATCAGTTGCCAATGACTTGGCCAAAGAAATGGCAATGATGAATGTAGAGGAATTGGCTAAGCAACTGGATTGCAGCAGCAAGATTGCAATGACGAACTGGAAGCGATATCATGATTTTATGGCAACTGAAAAGATGCCTGCTATCCTGGCTTACAATGGTCAGGCATACAAACATTTGCGTGCCAGTTCTTTGAGCGAGGAGTCGTTAGAGTATGCCCAGAAACATCTCTGGATTACCTGCTTCCTTTATGGATTGCTTCGACCGTTGGATGGCATTGTACCTTATCGTATGGAGCATTGCGTATCGCTCGAAGCTACAAACGACAAGCCTATCAATCAGTTCTGGAAAGACAAACTGACAGATGTTCTCATCGATAGTGTGAAAGCTGACGATGGTATACTCATCCATCTTTCTACAGAGGAATATGAACATCTGTTTGATTGGAAGAGAGTATGTAAAGAGATAAAGGTCATTCAACCACTCTTTTATGTCCGCCAGAAAGACGGCAGATTGAAGATGCAGGCTGTATGGGCTAAATCTTGCCGTGGAGCCATGGTGAGATATATCTTGAATAATCAGCTTCTTACTCCAGAGGAACTGGCAGGCTTCAGTTACGAAGGTTTTGAATATGAGCCAGAATTAGGAGAAGCTGCTTTTCCTCATTTCGTTCGTTGAAATAGAACAAAAGCAAACGAACGTTATAAAAGGAAGATGCTGTATGTTTGGATTGAATGAGAGCACCCAATATATCTCATAGAAGTATCATCATTTTACGATTGTACAACTAAAAAGTGTATAGTTG
>JAJWOH010000156.1:0-6352 GCA_021635485.1 Segatella copri
CCAGCGGTGAACAGACCGACTGGCAGGAGGCTATGAAGGAGTGGAATGAGTATTATAAATAATGTTGAATGTTGAATATAAGTGTTGAATGTTGAATGTTGAATGTTGAATGTTGAATTGCCTAACGGACTCAATGGCGCTAGCCTAATTCAACATTCAACACTCAACACTCAACATTAAATTCAACATTCAACACTCAACATTCAACATTTAATTAAACGATTATGGCAAAAGTATTGATAAAGACATCAGAGGGCGACATCAAGGTGCGCCTCTACGACGAGACACCTCAGCATCGTGACAACTTCTTGAAGTTGGCAAAGGAGGGATATTTCGATGGCACTCTCTTCCATCGTGTCATCAAGGATTTTATGATTCAAGGCGGCGATCCAGACAGCAAAGGCGCTCCTAAAGGCAAGATGCTGGGCACAGGTGGACCTGATTACACCATCCCTGCCGAGTTTGTTTATCCACAACTTTTCCACAAGCGTGGTGCCTTGAGTGCAGCCCGTCTGGGAGATGAGGTAAACCCAGAACGAGAGAGCAGCGGTAGCCAGTTCTATATTGTATGGGGAAAGACCTACAAGCAGAATGAACTGAAGCAGATGGAGAAGCAGATGGGCATGCAGATGGAGCAGAATATCTTCAACCAGCTTGCCAAAGAACATCATGAAGAAATCATGAACTTCCGTCGCAACCGCGACCGTGAGGGACTGATGAAGCTGCAGGATGAACTGGTGGATGAAACCAAGAAACGCTGCAAGGAACAGGGCTATCCTAAGTTTACCGAGGAACAGCAGAAGGCTTACACCGAAGTAGGCGGAACACCTTTCCTCGATAACCAATACACCGTTTTCGGTGAAGTGGAGGAAGGACTTGACATCGTAGAAAAGATTCAGAACTGCGAAACATTGCGTGGCGATCGCCCAAAAGAGGATGTTTCTATGCAGATTTCAGTCATCGAGGAATAAGAAATCTCCATAACGCTCCGCCGGACGGTAAATCCGGCGGAACGCCTAATAAAAACCTAAATAAATATTATATAAGTAATAACAACTATTCATTCGTATTACACAAAAAGACAAATCAATATGGAAAAATGAAAAGCAAAATGGTAAAGAGCATCATGATGCTCTTAGCATTGGCTAGTTCTAACTACAGCTATGCTTCGTCATTTTTTATTCCGACTTCGTCATTCTATCCGCAATATACATACCTGCCAGAATGCAGCAGGCACCTGCCAGGAAGTAAGGAGTAATCTTTTCGTCTAATACCAGAGAGGCGAAAATCATTGTGGTGATAGGATTGAAATAAACCCAGTTGGTAGCTTTCACGGCACCCAACTTAGAGATACACCAGTTCCAGGTAAGGAAACATATCATGGATGCCAAACAGCCCAGGAACAAGAGATTACCCACCACCTGAGGCTTCGTAAACACATCCCATACCGGCCATCCAGGGATGATAAGATAATAAGGCAAGATGGTAAGCACACCATAGAAGAAGACCTTGCGGGTAATAAAAGCTGCGCCATAATCGCCCGATACCGATTTCATCAGGAGCGAGTAAACCGCCCAACTCATACATGCCGTAAAAGCCAAGGCATCGCCTACAGGCGACAGATGCAGCACGAATCTGCCATTCAGCACCACGATAATCATACCTACAAAAGCAAGCAGAGAGCCCAACAGCTGTACCATGTTGATGCGCGAAGAATGGCGATAAACCAGACGTACCAGCAAGGTAGCAAAGAGCGGACAGGAACATACGATGAGCGATGTATTGGTAGTTGTGGTATAATTCATCGCCTCGTTCTCGCTCAGGAAATAGAGCGAACCGCCCGTAATGCCCAGCATCGCCATTTTAAACTCATCTTTCCAGCTGTCAGCAAACATCCGCTTATGATTCACCATCAGCATCAGGATGTATGCAATACTGAAACGGAGCGTAAAGATCTGTGCTGGTGAAAGCCCGTTCAGCATCAGCACCTTGGTAGAAACAAAGGTGGTTCCCCAGATGGCTACGGTGATGAAGGCCACAAGATGATATAATAAATTGCTATTGTTCTGTTTCATTCTATTTTTCTGATTTTTGAAATTCAACTGCAAAATTATAACTTTTATTCGAAATGAGCAAATTGTAAGCAAGAAAAGCAGAAAAAGACAATAAAAAGAGCGAAATTGGAACAAAAGAAAAAGTCTTAGGAGTAAGTGCAGGTTAGACTTCTCCTAAGACCTTATTATTTATATAGTTAAAAAAATCAAGCCTTATTTTTTCTGGAATACTCTCACATAATCCACTTCCATCTGAACTGGGAGGGCGCTTTCGTCAACACCATCCTTGCCGCCCCAATCACCGCTCCAAGCCAGGTTGAGGATAACATAGAATGGTTTATTGAAAGGCCACGAACCAACATCATTTTTACCGTCGTTGTTGAAACTGAGCAGTTCCTTACCATCCACATAGGTCTTGATATAATCAGGAGTCCACTCCAGGCGATAAACGTGGAAACCGTCTTCAGCACCCACAGTCAGACGCTCCTTGGTAATCTGGGTTCCCATCACGTGATTAAACTTCTCAGTATGGAGCGACGAAGAAGTATAGTTAGGATTAACGCCAACCTCTTCCATAATATCAATCTCGCCACATTTAGGCCAAGGATTGGCTCCGAAATCATTGTTGCAAGGCATCATCCAGAAAGCAGGCCATGTGCCTTTACCTTTAGGCAATTTGATGCGCGCTTCGAAGATACCGTAAAGCCATCCCTGACTTTCGTGGGCATATACGCGACCCGAATAAATCTTGCCGTTACTGCCCTTGAAACAGTTGATGTAAAGCCGGTTATCAGCAATTTCTGTTACGCGTTTGCCATCAGCAGAGCCATTCACATAATTCTGAAATTCATTATTTACCCAGCCCGACTTCTGCACCTCATGACGCCAATCGGTACTATTCAACTCTGAACCTTCATTAAACTCATCATTCCAGACCAGTCTGTAACCTTCCGGAATCACCATTTCGCCACCTTCAATAGGAGTAACAGTCTTGCCTGCCTGATGCACAGGCACCAACACCTTCTTATCCCCTAACGAAATCTCGACACTTCCGTCAAGAGCTACTGGCGATTTGTTCTCTTCCACATCTACAGTTACCATACCCGTAGCTTTGTTATTACCGCTGGCACTCACTTTAAACCAAGAGTATACATTTGCTAAAGGACCTTCACCAGGGAAGGATGCTCTCGCTTCCCAGCCTCCTTCAGAAGCCACAACCATAAGCTTATAAGTACCGCCTTTGGCATGAGCGTCAATACTCGTTGGAGAGCAGGATATCGTTACCTCTCCATCGCCGTCAGAAGAGCTGCTGCTGCAAGAAAGCAGCATAAGCGAGAGAAGGAAGGAAAATATTTTCAAGAATTTCATATCATAAAAAAAATCAGAAAGGGAGCCACACCTACTTATTCATAGGAGCAGCTCCTGTATAATTCTATATAAACCTATAAAACCTAAAGCCTATTTTACAATCAAAACGATATCGCTGATTGTTACCTCTGCATCCTTTGGAGCACCGGCAAGGTCGACAACGAGTTTCATCTTGCTCATATCCTGAGGACCACCGTCAGCTTCTTTCGTACTGTTTGGCTGGTTCTCATAACGGAAGACGTATTCGCCTTTAACATCAGTAGACTCCTGGAAGAAGAGGTTTCCATCATTAGCGTCATCACAAAGCTTCAATGTCATCATTGGCAATGGAGCAGAAGTGGTAACCTTGCAAGAGAAATCAATCTTGCTATCAGCTTTGGCAGATACAGGAATACCAAGCATTTTCCACTGTGCGTGCCATAGCACAGCAGGAGTTTCACAAGGCACGATAATGATGTGCTTGCTTCCCTCATGCTTGATAACAGGAGTTACATCAATCTGTGCCCAAGAAGCATCACCATACCAAGTTTCCTCAGTAAATGACTTGTTGGCATCAATATCCTTCCAAAGGTTACCCGCTGTATTGTAGTCGAATGGCACCTTCAATTCTACAGGAACCACAGTACCATCATCGTTGGCATGATCTTTCAGTACCAGGCTCTCTATCATGATTTCGTCATCAGCAGCATTACCACCAAAGTCGAATACAATCTTCAAATTATTGATGTCCTTGCCTTCGAGGTCTGAACCATAAATACACTTAGGCTCACCTGCTTCCAATTTTGTATTTGCATCCTTGGAATCGAAAAGGATGATATTGTCACCACCTTCTCCAGAATCACAAAGTTTCACTTTAACGGCATTATGTCCCTTGGCAGATGTAATGATGCAAGAGAAGTCATAATGCTTATCTGCGCTAGTAGAGATACCTAAGTTTTTGAAAGGAACCTGAGCTTGCCAACGCTCGGTAGTTGCCTTAGGGAGCTTCAATGTATAGCATCCCTTGCTGTAGCTACAAACCGGGTCAGCAATTTGGGTCCATCCTGGAGCATAATAGCCAGCAGAAGGTTTTTCAGGGAAGGTAATTTTCTTGAAGAGATTAAACTCGCTGTCCTCTACGAAACCTGCGAAGCCATTCATCTTGGTTTTCTCCACCGTGAAATGCTTCTTGACGCTCTCCTTGCTAATACCATTACGGTTCTTCACAAAGCACTCCACATCGTAAGTACCCTTCTTGCGATAATACTTAGAGAGGTTGAAAGCAGAAGAATAGGCACCATCTATCACCCATACCGGGCTTACTCCCTCTGCACCACCAAAAGAAAAGTTGGCTGTGTTGGTCTCTTGGTCTACATCAATCTTGAAGTTGTCGGCAAAGTCGGCTACATTAGGCAACTCACCGTTGGCACCAGAGAACTCCTCTGCAGAACATGCGCTGAGCATCAATCCACCCAGAAGAGCATAAGCCATATTTCGAAATATCTTTTTCATATTGCTGAAATCTTAAAGTTAATATTTTATTAGGGGGTAGAGGAAACTATTGTTCCTCTACCTTAATAAGTTTTAATAATTATTCTGAACCAAAGCAGGATCAGAGTCAAGCTCTGCCTGAGCGATAGGAACATACTTCTTGGATTCTGTCCAGGAGTTGGTGCGATAGCCGTAGCTGTCTGGTACCAACACGGTAGCAGCCTTGCCTGTACGAACGAGGTCGAAGTAACGCTTACCCTCACCTACAAACTCCAAGCGGCGCTCATTGATAACATCATCCAGAGTTACGGCTCCAAGCTCTGCGATTCCTGCACGGTTGCGAATCTTATTCACATAATCCTTAGCCTGATTAGCATCGCCACCTGTCTCCAACAAAAGCTCTGCAGCATTGAGGTAAGCCTCAGCCAATCGATATACACGGAGATTGTTATTATAGTTAAGGTTATTATCGAAACCTGCGTCAGCATTGTTCTCTGTGAACGGACGATACTTGGCCAGCCAAAGACCAGTATCCTCATAACGTTTGGTATATTCCACGCCACGACAGTCCCATACAGTAGCATCACGGCGCTTGTCGTTGTCAGCAAACAGAGCATAGGTTTCGGTACGAACAGGTAGGAATCCCCAACCGTCACCGCCTTGGTTCCAACCATCGCCACCAGGCCAAGAGTTTGGAGAAATCAAGGTAGGCAATATTGTACCACCAATAGCCAATGGTGAATCCCAACCACGCTCGTTGTTACCATCCTCATAGTTTACTTCCCAGATGCTCTCCTTGCACCATTCGCCGCTCTCTTTCCAAATAGAGGCGTAATCGTCTACTATATCATAGTCACTCTTGTCGGCGATGAGCTCCTGCATATACTGGAGAGCCTTAGGATAGCGAGTCTTGTCATTCTGATACATCACCATCTCGGCATACATCATATAGCACATGGCCTGCGACATTCTTCCACAGTTGGCATCGTCCCAACGCATTGGCAGGACCTTGGAGTCAATTACAGCCTCAAGCTCTACTATCAATTTGTCATATACTTCATCAGCCTTGAGCTGTGGGGCTGTGTAAGGAGCAGACAAGTTCTCCAGATAGAAAGGAATATTGCCGAAGTAGTGCCACAAGTTATTGTAGAAATATACACGGAGGGCTCTACCCTGCATCTCATAAGATGCCCTGTTTTTCTCGTTCAAGTTTGCCTCTGCCCAGCCCAAATACTTCAAGAGGTCATTACAACGCTTGATGCCTGAGTAGTCCACTGTCCAAAGTGAGCTAAGGGTATTGCTGGCATTTGACTCATAGTTGGCAAGCATGTGCCAGTGCTGTTGATCGGTTTTGTTAGAACCGCCTACCCAGAAGTTATCGCCCATTATCTCGGCATCGATATTGAGAGCATTATACTGTCCCAATCCCCAGTCTGGCCAGTGGATAGGATCGTAAGCCG
>JAJWOH010000320.1:0-1275 GCA_021635485.1 Segatella copri
GATAACGGCGAGCAGGAAGACTACTGCCACACAGTTATCTGCAAAAACGGTGCGTACAATCTCCGGGAAGATGTTGAACATACCTGTTGCAGATGTGAATCCGAGACCTACGCTGAGCGAGAGGCTCACGATGACCATGTTGCGCTGAGAGAAGCCGGTACGCGCCATCATGCCGAAACCGGCAAAGAGGATGCTACCGAACATCATGATGGTACAGCCGCCCAATACAGCCTGAGGAATCGTAGTCAATACATAACCGATAGCTGGGAAGATACCACCGATAATCATGATGATGGCACCCATGGCAATAGTAAAGCGGTTCACTACTCCCGACATCGCTGCCAAACCTACATTCTGGCTGAAAGAAGTGATAGGAGTACAACCGAAAAGACCGGAAACCGAACTGACGAAACCATCGCAGCAGACTGCCGCACCCATCTCCTTGGTCTTAGGATCACGCTTCAACGCACTGTTGCAGAGCGCAGAAGTATCACCAATCGTTTCTGTGGCAGAAACCAGATATACAGCTACAACTGAGAGAATAGCACCGATATTAAACTCAGGAGTGAATGGAAGAAGCTTTGGCAAAGCTACGATAGAGAGACCTGAAAGTCCACTGAAATCTATCATTCCCATAAACAGAGCCAGAACATAACCTACCAGCAGTCCTACCAATACAGAGAGAGAACGCAAGAAACCCTTGGCGAAGATCTGACAAAGCAGACAAGCCAGCAAAGTGACAGAACCCACAACCCAGTTGTTCATGCTACCAAAATCAGCTGCACCCTGACCACCCGCAAAAGAGTTGGCACCAACAGGAAGGAGCGAGAAACCGATGGCTGTTACCACGGTAGCGGCTACTACAGGCGGAATGAGCTTGATCCAATACTTGGCGAAAAGTCCGAGTGTTCCTTCTACCAGACCACCAATGATGACAGCGCCTATCAAAGTACCCATACCATGAGCACCGGCAATGGCGATAGCAAGCGAGAGGAAAGTGAAGGAGATACCCATCACGATAGGAAGGCGAGAACCGATACGCCATACCGGATAAAGCTGTACCAAGGTACCGATACCGGCGATGACCATACAGTTCTGGATAAGCACAGCGCTCACCGAGCTGTCCAAACCTATCGCACCAGCGAGAATCATGATTGGCGCAATATTGCTGACGAACATCGCCAGCACATGCTGAAGACCAAATGGGAGTGCTTTACCAACGGGCACTCTGCCGTCTAATTTGTAGAGATTTTCTATTGACTGTTCCATTGTCGT
>JAJWOH010000022.1:0-37863 GCA_021635485.1 Segatella copri
AGGCAATCACCGTGCAGGATTGCACCAACTTTGAAATCCAATATCTCATGCCGCCCCCGAAGAAACTGCCGATGCTTACTATTAATATTTCTTTCATCTCCTTATATAATATATGAACTGATTTAATAAAATGCTATCGGGGAGAGATTCAGTTCTCTCCCCAATCATCAATTGTTCCTGTTTTTGAAGAGAAACTGCATCCTATCTTGAATATCTTTCTCTTATCTGATAAATATTCCCGGGCATATCCCATATCTTCGATTTGCTGGAGCGCTTCTCTTGCGCTTCCATCCCTCTTAAACTCAAATATATATATGTATAGGGGTGTTTCTATGATGCAATCTACTCTTCCTTCGCTCTGTTCTTTTTCAATGAAGATGGTATAGGAACTGATCATCCTCAATACCAGATAGAACGTATATTGGAAATAACGCTCCTTCTCACGTTCGTCATCTTTTCTTCGTTGAGAATATGGGATGCTGGCAAAGAAAGAAAGCATCAGTTGATGCAACTTTTCGCACTCTCCTTTTCTCAATGCTTCAATTACTTGTAGGACCCAGGAATCAGGTGAAACCTTTGGCTTCAGATAATCTGCTGCCAGCAAACTGATGAATCCCCTTCTCACTTCATCGTTCGGAAAATCCAAGAGATAGGAATTGGTATTCCTTGACCATCCCTTGATGGTCAGGTATCCGCTTTGGTATATCATCGGCAAAGGGCGCTCTACTGTGGCCTTATAATCGTCGAAATCCTTGGTAGGATAATATTTCCCCACCAGTTCGTTGATGTTTTCATCGCTATGAGCTAGCAGGCGAACCAGATAGGTGGGTGAACCCGTTTTGAACCAATAGTCGTCGATGAGCATTTCCTTGAAGGCACGCAAGATGCTGAAAGGATTATATACGCCTCGCATCCTGCGACTGAAATGGTAGCCGTCAAACTGGCGTTTCAGTTTTATCAGTATTTCTTCCTTTGAAACATCATATTCTTCGGCCATCTCTACGATTTGCTGTGCAAAGGTAGAGCGCAATTCGTCTTCTGTGATGCCGAGGAGCGTATCGAAGTGGGCGGAAAGGCTGATATCTTCGGGTTGGTTGAATCCGCTGAATACGCTTACTTGCGAAAACTTGGTAACTCCCGTAAGCAGAACGAATTGCAGGTCTTTGTCGGCTGCTTTGAATACACTGTAGAAACCTTTCAGAATTTCCCGATGTCTGTCTTCTAGCAATCGCTCGTTGCCATCTGCATCGATTGTTTTCAGTGTAGAATCCAATACGTCTAGCAGAGGCTTGTCGTATTCATCAATAAGGACAACGGCGCGAAGTCCTGTTTTTTCGTGGGCATTTCTCAGAACTCCAATGAATCTGTCGCCGAGGGTAGAAGCAAAAGGGGCTTTGCCGTAGATGGCTTCCTGCGATTCTACGAAATCAATCAGCGTCTTTTCCAACTGGCCTGCTTGCGTAAAGTCCTTGCCGTTGAAATCAAGGTGGAATACCGCATATTGTTTCCAGTCGGTTTCCAGATTATCAATGGCTAGGCCCTTGAACAGTTCTTTCCTTCCTTGAAAATAGCATTCCAGTGTAGATACAAGAAGTGACTTTCCAAATCGTCTGGGACGACTCAGAAAGTAAATCTTGCCATTTTCTACCATATCATAAATCATCTGAGTCTTATCTATATAAAGATATCCTTCTGTGATGATTTTCTCAAAGCTCTGTATGCCTATCGGATATTTTATATTGTTCATACGCTTGTTCCTTATTTTCTGCAAAATTACAAAAAATAACGATACAAGCAAACTTTTTTTGTGTCTTTTCTTAATTTTCCCCTCTATTCTTTCTTTTAAGGGATAAATAGGAGCAGGGAATAGTTCTTCTTGCTTATAAAATTATGTTGAACAATTAAAATAAATAGGAGAAACAAGTTATGAAACGAGTATTCAATCTTTTGGTAGTAGATGAGAGTGGCAGCATGAGTATTATCGAGCGCCAGGCACTTGTGGGCATCAACGAAACCCTGACTACGATTCAGAAAATGCAGAAGACGCATAAGGACATGGAACAGCGGGTTACGCTCATCACCTTCGACAGCACCCACAAGAAACTGTTCTATGATAATGTGTCAGCTCATCATGCTAAGCCTTTGAAGTCAAGGGATTACAATCCATGTGGCGGCACCCCTCTTTATGATGCCATTGGTATGGGCATTGCCAAGATTAACGCCTTGACCACCGAGGAAGACAGTGTATTGGTAACCATCATTACGGATGGTGAGGAGAATTGCAGCGAGGAGTATGATCTGAAGATGATCAAGAACCTCATAGAGAAGTTGAAGAAGCAGAACTGGACCTTTACCTTCATCGGCACCGATGATCTTGATGTGGAGAACATTGCTCATGATATGGGCATCGACAATCACCTCCAGTTCTCAGAAGATGAGGCTGGCACCAAGGCGATGTTTGCCAGAGAAAACAGAGCCCGAGAGCGCTACAACAAGTGCCGTGCGATGGGTTGCGCAATGGAAGCGGGTAGTTATTTTGAGGAGAAATAAAGAAGAACCTCAGTATAAGCAGAGAATAACCTGCAAGCGAGTAAACTAAATTATAATATGAGGGGTGTGTCATAAGGCAATGGCGCACCCTTTTTGTTTTTGCAACAGATGGAATATTGCAAAGGATTAGTGTTTTTCTATCTGCTGTATTATAATTGTTTTTTTCTTTCAAGAATTGCCATATTGCCATACTGCTCTATAACTGTTTGATTATAAGAATATATTGGTATGGCAATAGCTTTTTGAATTGCCATAATCTGCCATATATTGCCATGAAATCAGCGAAATATAGGTGTTTTGGAGGAATTTTGGGGCTAAAAATAAGAAAGCATTGAACAAAAAGACCTTTTTTCGGTTCAATGCTGGGCGATTTCAATCGCTTTTTTGCAATTTTGACTGACGACGTAGAAGAAATTACGTCCCGACGTAGCATCTGATACGTCCCGACGTAGCAATGGATACGTCCCGATGCACAGTCTGCTACATCCCGACGCAGTTTCCAAGGCGTCCTGCCTACTCTCAAGTAAGGCTTTTACGTAAGGTTCAAGTGAAATCTCACTTAAACGTTGTGTAAGTTCTAATCAGACATGACGTGATTTAAGTTGTATATGTATGTTTTGTGATGATGAATTTGGGTTTGTTAGCGGATAGATAGGGTTGATTTAGCAGAATGAGTCGGTTCTACTGGAGGACGGAGTCGGCTCAATGGGGTGATGGAGTCAAATCTATAGGTTGATGCAAGCGTCTTCGTGAGTTAAAAGACATTACTCCTCGGGTTCCAGGAGATACCTTCTCAGCAGTTGCCACTAGGCTCAGCAGGTCTGCCGAGCCTAGTCGGCAGGTCTGCTGACTGCAGTCAGCAGCTTTGCTGAGCCTAGTGGCAACACTTTATTCTTATCATATCAATCCTCTCTTCTTGAATTCTTTAATCATAGCCTATATAGCTGTTCTTGCAATGTCTTTATTCTTTTATAAATTCAACTTCTGTTGTTAAAGTTCGTGTGCCACCAGCCTTTAGTTCTGGTGTGTTTATTCGGATGTCGCAATCTATGACATAAACCACTCCATCAATGCCACGAAAAACATTCTCGTTGTGCATATCACTTAGGTATATAGCAGGTGTGGAGTATGTCCAATTTCTAGGATTCACCAGTTTAAATCCAATACGTTCCGTATACTCTTCAATATCTTCTTCGGTCATTTGGCTACCTTGAAAGAAAGTTTGGGTAACAATAATCATAAAGTCGCCCATAGAGTTTCTACCGAATCCCAATACAAACATCTTGGTTTGTTCAAAGTAAGCATTGTGTAACGAAATTCTGTCTAAAGCAAAAATTGGCTGTATGAAATAGTCAAGGCCGATTACTTTTAGTACAGAATTACCGTTATCATATACAATAGCTTCACCGCCTTGTGCTAATTTATCGCCCAAGGTTTGGTTGTAGACGCTAGTGTCATCTACCCAGCATCCTGCTTTTTTAGCCCAGCTTTCTATGCGTTTTTCTTGGATCTTTCCAAGTTGCTGCTCTCTTTTGAAACTGTGTTCTGGCGCAGTGAGTTGATCTGTGCCAACTTCTGCTCCCGCGAGTAAGGATGCAATAACATGTATTGTTCCCCCTTTAACGCAGCCAAGCTGCTCTGACGGTGAAAATCGTTTATATAAGATCTTTCCAGTACTGAATTGTTCTGCATAATCATCTAATTTTGCTAGACCTTCAGATGTAAATCCTTCATTGATTATGTCACTGATGGACATCCAAAAATCATGATTCGTCATATTTACTTGTTTTAATTGCCGCAAAAATACGGTTTTTCTTCGAAAATACCAAATTATTTGGGCTTTATTTCGCATTTTCAGCAAATTGTTTCAATACATCTCTCATATCATCCGGAAGATAAGAGATTGCCTTCTCTTTCATATCTTGCGGAATACCGAATCGGGCTTCGGCGATACTGCCAACGATGGCTCCGATGGTATCGCTATCGCCGCCATGAGATATGGCGAGGCGGATAGCATCCTCGAAGGATGAGGCTTGCGAGAGGAGATAGAAGGATAATGGCACGGCATCCATGCAGGTTTCATCAAACTTGCCTTTCGGATAATCTTGCGTATCGAAATCCTCGTAATAGCTGCGGGCGATATCCTTGAAGGCTTTCATTGCCTTATCATCAGATTCTTTAGAATTCTTATCTTTACACTCCTTAGATTCTTCTGAGAATCTGCTCTTGCGGAAATGCCAGATGGCATGAGCCACGGCTTTGGCTCCCTTGATTCCTTCGGGATGATTATGAGTAGGAAGAGCCGTTTTTTCTGCCTCTTCCAAAACCTGCGACAGGTCATCGAATAGCCAAGCTACCGGCGATACTCGCATCGCCGAACCATTGCCAAAGCTATTGTATGGCTGCGGATCAAGAGAACGAATCCACCCTGCGAATCTTCCGCCATACGCTCCTTTTGGAGAAGGATAGCGGCGGCACCAATTCAGCAGGCTTTCCTGATAGCTTCGCCCGTTCTGTATAGCATCGGCTATCGCCACGGTGCAGATGGTATCATCGGTGAAGTCGCATCCCTCGCCGAACATCTCGAAATCATAATCAAACGTATTGTTGAACTCATATTTTGAGCCAGCAATATCTCCTATTATTGCTCCTAACATAAGCTACTAATTCTCTATAACTTTACTCTATCACCTCCCAGAAACTCTCCGGCAGGCTGATGTTCTTCATCTCCTTTGCCTTCTCGAACAATGGGGCGATGTCTTCGGCTTCGAAGCCGGCGATGCCGCAACCTATTGGGGTTACCAGAAAATGTAGCTCGGGATGACGATTGGCAAAATCAAGGAATTCCTCCACGTATGGACGGATGGTTTCCACGCCGCCCTGCATAGTAGGGATGGCATAACTCTGCCCCTGCAAGCCTACGCCCTGTCCCATGACGGCACCGAAATGCAGGCGGGCAATGCGGGCTGCTCCACCACCATGCATGCCAGCCAGATTGCTGCCAAACACAAAAATCTCGTTCTCTTTTAATGAATCAATCCAGCGAGGAGTGATTCTTCCCTTCTTCATTTCTTCCATATTATTCTTATTATTAAATATGTTATTATCTTCAGCCGCTTCCTCGCAGTACATTCTCGAAGACATCATGCTCGGCATCGACATCTTCGGAGCACTTTCGATACATGTGTCTTCCTCCGCGAACGACAGGTAGCTTCCGTATTCCGATGCATCGAAGTATCTCTTGAAATAAGGAATCACCACATCGTGCATCATCTTCTGGCAACGCTGGGTGACGGCAGAATGGGATATACCCAACTGGGCGGCTACATCCTTGCCCCTGAATCCCTCTATATAGAGCATCTTCAGGATGATGCTGTTCTTGCTGTCTCTGCCATAATAGAAATTGCCGATGTCCTCTATCGTCTGGTAAAGATCGTGCTCAAACTGGTTGTCGGTCACGTCAAACTGCATCTTGCGGCTTTCCTGCCTTGCCTCGAAACTCTCGAAACGATGCTCCTTCACCACTTCCTTCAACTTATCCAGCAGCAGGAACCGGAAACCATTCACCATCCAGGTCTTGAGCGACATGCTCGGTTTCCTGTCTTCCAGCGGTTTGAAGTCGTGTTCGCAGAGATAGAGATAATATTCGTGGGCTAGCGAATAAAAGTCCATGCCCGGCTTGTGCTGCAGGTCATATCGCTTATCGTAGATGCAATAAGCCACCCGGCAGTATCCGTAGTAATACTCCCTCACGATTCTGGCATCGGCATCCTTGAAGCCCTGCAGAATCTCATCGTCCGATAAGCTTTCCAATGCCTTCTTCTTTGAAAAATCAGTTTCTGAAAAATCTTTTTCTTTCTTCATATCGATATATCTTTTTGATATCTGCAATTCGATTGCAAATATATACTTTTTCTTTGAGAAACAGGAGATTTTGCTCCTTTTTTCTCCTCTCTATGATATTAAAAGAAGAAAGAAGGGGAGAAATTAAGCTGGCATCGAAAAAATATGCGAAAACTTTTAAAAGGCTGGCGTGCGAGGGCATACTAGCCTTTTTTCCCTTCCCATGCCAGAATCAGACCGATGACGCCGGCATAGCTCTTTCTGCCGCCTTCTACATGGTTGCCTCTCAGATAGAGCTCGAAGAAGAAATCCTGGGCGGCATCCAGTGCCTTGCATCTTTTGCCCTGCCAGTATTGGCGGTCGCTTTTCAGCAGCCTGATTATCTCAGGACGGATATATTTCAGATATTTCTCACCTTCCTTTTCGCCGAGGATGTCGAATACATTATATAATACATGAGGCAGAATGTGGTAGTATCCGCTGAATCTCACCGTTTTATCTGGTGATGCGGTACAGACAATATAGCTGTAGAAATTTGCCTCACCTTCGTTGGAGATGCCTAGAAAATGAGCAAACTCATGGGCATAGGTAGCAGGATAATCGTGTGCAAGAATATCGCCGTTCAGCGTAAATTCGCAGAAGAATGGTCCCATGCTGCCGGTTACACCCGACATCGAACTGAGGGGCGTAAACACCATCGTCTTGGCATGTGGATGCTGGTTGAAAGGCGGATTGATGCCCTCCCGATAGCCTATCTTGTTATATTCCTTCAGAACTGCATCCCGCACCCGATTCTTCAGTTTATCATCCACAATACAATTGAATTCTTCCCTCTTCCCTCTCCGTTCTTCACTCAAAAGGTTGAGGCTGTCAGCATACTGGTAGGCAAATTTCCTGAACTTCTCTTCCGAAACCTCAGCAGGCTGCATGCCTACTCTATAATAGATAACGGGTTGCGAATAGTTCAGTCCCCAAGCAGCATAAAACCATACATATACCCACAGCAGATATTCAATTACCCTTCCGAAAACCGCCTTTTTCTTCGGATAGCCGCCGCTCTTGGCAGCAAGAAAGATAAACCGACGGGCGAGTTTCTTCCGTAATCCCATCTCGTAGATAGGATAGAGGATGACCCAGGCGATGCTGAGAGCTATGAAAATATCGCCCACGGCAAAAGGAAAGATGCCCGAGATGGGCGAGAGAAGGGTGCCGATAACGGGATAAACATGGTAGGTGTAGATAACTCCCCAGAGAGGAATCATCTTGGTAAGGGTGACGAGGATGAGCAACAGCAGCAGTACCCAGTGGCGCCACTTCATTCTGTCGAGTCGTAAAGTATGTAATATCTTCATCTTGTTTCTTGTTTTTTATCTTGCATGGCTCTTGAACAGAGCTGTTTTTTTGCACTTTTTGCCCCTGATGTGCAGAGATGGTGCAAAAATACAAAAGTTTTCTGAAATATTGACATCAGAAATCTGTTTTTTTACTAATTTTGCCATATTAAAAGTTGAACATAATAAATAGAGGAGGAGTTATCATGAAACAGACACTGGAATCATTCGAGGCTATGAACCTTGAATATGAGAACCTCTATAATGAGGACGATGAACGTAGAGAATATAATTCTGTCTGGTACAGCTAGTTACAATGTATTATAAAAAGGCTGTAACAGGTGAATTAAATTAGTGTTACATATAAAAAAGATCGTTAGGATAATAAAAGACTATGCCATAGTTACTAAAGAAATGATGTAACATAGGCATAGTCTTTTTTTATGTCCTTTCCTTGCTGGCTGTTCTTTCCTGCATTTCTATTTTTCGAAGTGCTGGTAATCCTTGCTGTGTTTCCAGTCACCTCCCCATCTGAATCCTTTTGCCTTGAAAAGCCGGTAGCAGAGGTCGCCTTTCTTAATCATGTAAGCGTGGTTCTTGCTGCGGTCCAGATAGGGGCGGGCGGTGGCAGGTTCCACCACTTCCTTGCCGTTCTTCAGTCGTTTGTGGTAAGGATTGTAGAGGGTGTTGATGTCTACGGCCAGTCCCCTTCCGTGTTTCGATACCGTATGGGTATGCGAGATGAAGCGGAAGTTGAAGCTGGAGGAGTTGTTGGCTCTCATCGCCCTTTCGTCGTCGGCATCCCAGTAGTCAATGAGTCTCATCCGTTCTATCGGATATTTTGCCTCGTATAGCTTTTTCAGAATGTCGAGCACATCTGTGGCTATCGCCCTGTTCACCACCATTTCTCCTACGATGTTTCTGCCGTCCTTGTCTACGTGCAGGCATCTTATGTATCTCAGTTCGCTTCTTGCCACGGTACAGTTCTTCTTGTATGTCTTGCCCTGCATCAGGCGGAAGATATCATCAGGAATAGTGGAGATGGAGAAGAAATGCTTCTCGCCCAGTTTCCTGATGGTTTGAGAACTGACGTTTTCTCCAGGCTGCTGTGCCTTGGATGGGAGGCAGAAAAGTCCGGAAATAAACAGGCATATCATCAGTATATTTTTTGCTTTCATCACGTTTCTCCTTATTTTGCTACGGGAATATAATGCGAATCCTTGATTTCTCCAATCACGATGATGCTGTGCAGACTTCCTATGCAGTCGATGTTTCCCAGCGTGTTGAGCATGAAGTCCTGATAGGCTTTCATATCGCGGGCATATACCTTAATCTGGAAGTCATAATCGCCGGTGGTGTTGTAGCACTCCGTAATCTGGTCGATGGTTTGCACGGTATCCATGAATTGCTGAATCAGGTCGTGGGTATGCTGTTTCAGACGGATATTGCAGAGCACGATGACGTTGTGGCCCATCTTGTGATGGTCTACGATGGCTCCGTATCGTTGGATGTATCCCTCACGCTCCAGCCGCTTCTGCCGTTCGAAGGTGGGAGAAGGGGAGAGGTTGACTCTTGCGGCAAGTTCCTTCACGGTGAGTCGGGAGTTCTGCTGCAGTAACCTGAGTATCTTGATGTCTGTTTCATCAAGTTTTTCTTCTGTTGTCATTGTTGCTTTATTTCTGTTTTTACTGATTCTTACAGAATAATATTCTGCTGATTTGCTTAATTCGCTGCAAAGATAGTATATTTTTCTGAATTACGGAGAATATTTGGCAAATAAAATTCTTCTTCTTACCTTTGCACCCGCAATTCCGGATGCAAAGCGTCATTCATCGGTAATGACAGGATAAAGAGTCATTCACATCAAATAATAATAAGGAGATAAAAATATGAGCAACGTAAGAAATATACATTTTGAGGCAGTGGGCAGCTATTTGCGCCCTGCAGAGTTGAAGGAAGCGAGAGCTAAGTTTGCTGATGGCAAGATTTCTGCCACCGACCTTCGCGCCGTAGAAGACCGACTGATTACTGAGGTCATCAGTCAGCAGAAGGCGCATCGCCTGCCTTATATCACCGATGGCGAGTTCCGCCGCAGCTATTGGCATCTCGACTTTATGTGGGGATTCAATGGCGTTGAGCATATCGAACTGGAGCATGGCTACCAGTTTCATGGTGAGGAGACAACCAAGGGTTCTATCCAACTGACCGGCAAGATTACCGGCGAGAATCATCCTTTTATCAGGGATTTCCTCTTTGTAAAGCAGTTTGAGGAGTTGGATGCCAAGGGCGAATATATCTTCGAGGCAAAGCAGACTATTCCTGCTCCGGCTCAGTTTCTTGCCGAACTGTTCCGTGGCAAGAATGCCGAGAATACCCGCAAGTTCTATCCTAACACTACCCAGCTGATTGAGGATATTGCTCAGGCTTATCGCACCTTCTTCCAGGAGATTTATGCAGCCGGTTGCCGTACCGTCCAGCTGGATGACTGCACCTGGGGAATGATTGTGGATAGCGATTACTGGAAGGCTAAGGTGGGCACAGGTTTCACCCTTGAGCAGGAAGCCCTGCAATATCTGAAGGTGAACAATCTAGCCATCGAGGGCAAACCTGAGGGGTTGACCATCAACACCCACGTATGCCGTGGCAATTATCATTCCTGCTATGCCACCAAGGGTGCCTACGATGCCGTGGCTCCTTATCTCTTTGCCCATGAGGAGGTAGATACCTTCTATCTGGAGTATGATGATGAGCGTTCGGGTGGTTTCGAGCCGTTGAAGTATGTGGCTGATGGCAAGAAGGTGATCCTGGGGCTGGTAACCTCCAAATCTCCGGTGCTGGAGGATAAGGTTACGGTTATCGCCCGCATCCGAGAAGCTGCCAGATATATCCCCCTCGATCGGCTCAGTCTCAGTCCTCAATGCGGCTTCGCCTCTTGCGAGATTGGTAATAAACTGACCGATGCTGAGCAGTGGGCAAAGATAAATTTGGTTAGAGAGATTTCCGAGGAAGTTTGGGGATAATGATATATTCAAGGAGAAGATGTGTTGTCTGTCATGGTAGCACATCTTCTTTTTTTATTTACTTTTTTATCAAAAATGTTTGGTGTTTTCATGAATTACTAGTAACTTTGCACCCCGAAAATTAAAAACATCATTCATTAAGATTATCAGAGAAAATGGAATATATGTCTCAGGAAGGTTACGATGAGCTCGTGGCCGAACTTCAACACATGGTTAACGTAGAGTTGCCAGCCGTTCGCGATGCGATAGCTGAGGCCCGCGATAAGGGCGACCTCAGTGAGAATTTCGAGTATCATGCAGCCAAGCGTGAGCAGGGCAAGCTGTTGAGCCGCATCAGCTTCAAACAGAAGGTCTTGGAGAATGCCCGTGTCATCGACAAGTCTCGATTGAAGAGCGATACCGTTGGCTTGTTGAGCAAGATTAAGATTACCAATCTCGCCAACAAGTGCAGCATGAATTATACCATAGTAAATCCTCACGAGGCAGATCTCCATAGTGGCAAGATTTCCATCAAGTCGCCTATCGCCAAGGCCCTTCTGGGTAAGAAGGCAGGTGAAGAGGTAATGGTAAAGGTACCAGCCGGCTTGCTCAAATTCCGCCTGGATAGCGTGGAGTTATAATGTATTCTTTAAAAGGAAAACTCCCGATAATTTGAAACTGATCAAACTATCGGGAGTTTCTCTTTTTATTCTAATATTTTTCCAGAATCTTATTCAGTAAGAAGGTGGCATTCTGGTTTCTTGCCACACCCTTCTGTATCTTATAAGTATAGGTAACATCTGTGCCTAAATCTATCTCGAAACAATAGTTGTGGAATTTTCCTGATGCATCATTCTCCATCTTGGAGAGCTCCAGATCGTGGGTAGCGATGATACCGCTCACCGGCTGCTTGGCAATGGCTTCGAGGAACTTTCTCGAACCATTCAGCTTATCCAACGAATTCGTTCCCTTCAGAATCTCATCCAGAATAATCAGCGTTTGGAGTGGCTCCTTATTGTCTTTTCCACTTTCCTTGCAGAATTTTCCCTCAGCACTTTCCCTGCAGAACTTCAGCAGCTCCTCCAGTCTTATCAGCTCAGCATTAAAGTAAGAGATGCCATGCGTCAAATCGTCGGTGGTTCTCATGCTCGAGAACAATCTGAAACGTGAAATCTTCAGCTGATCCGCAAACACCGGCATACCCGCCATTGCCAGGATATAGTTCACGCCCAGCGAACGCAGGAAGGTACTCTTTCCCGCCATGTTGGCTCCGGTGATGATATAATAGTTGTCATCCTTGATGTTGAAATCATTCTTCACCGCCTTGGCACCCAGGAAAGGATGATAGAGATTCTTACCCTCGAACACGATTTCCGGACTTCCGATTCCTGCATTTTCAGAAACATCGCTTTCAGCATCTGCTTCCTGCTTTCCCGAAACAAATTCTGCCTCTTCCGCCTCCGGATGATTATATCTGAAATCCGCCATCGAAACCATCGCATCCATCTCGCTGATGATATGCATCCATTCCTCCATCTTCATCATATAGGTATTCTTCCATTTCAGAAAACTGCGAACCAGGAAGAAATCGCTCAGCATGAAGGCATCGGTGAAGAAAAGACCGAGGAAGTTGCCTCTTCTGTCATATCCCTTCAATATCTTTTCCAGCTGGGCAAAGGAAGGCAGGGCATCTGCCAGGGAATCTTGCATCTCCTTGCCTGATTCGCTATGGAAATTGCGCCTGTTGATAAGCTGAAGTATCTGGGCATAGGCGATGAGCTGATGTCGAAGCTTGCCGCCGTTGCTGTCTATCTTATCAAGAGTCTGCTTGCAAATGAAGAATACCACCATGTATTGAACCAACACCCACCACAGGGCGAAATTCACCGAAACCATATCGCATATCGATAAAATCACGGAACCGATGACTCCGATAATCAGCAGCCATCCGATAACGAGCGATACCGGAGACCCAAACCATGCCGGCACCTCCATCTTCGAAACTTTCTGCATCGCATCCATCACCGCAGCAGAATCAATCTTCTTCGTCTTGCCATTCGCAGTTTGACTTCTGTTCTTTTCGCCAAGTGCCAGGAATTCCATTCGCCAGTTTTCGCCTTCTCCTGCCAGTTCTTCTCCAGCAGGTTCCTTTTCTGCGTATCCTTCTCCTGCCAATTCCTTCTGCAAATCCCTTCTTCTTTTAATTTCCTCCAAATTTAAAGGCGTTTCCCGGGTAAGATTCCTGGCGAGTGCCTCCGAACCGCCCGAAGTAATGGTTCGGCAGATGCGGTTGAATAGCGAACTCTTGCCGAAAACATCGAGGTCGAAGGAATAAGAATGCTGCGCATTCTGATAGGAATCGCCCGTTTCGAAAGGTGAGAAATCGCCCTCCCAGGCCTTGATTTCGTCCTGGTAAACCTTGAGCAAAGCCGAAAGATGCTCTATCTTCTCCTTGTTCTTGTCGTCAAGTCGTCTGATTCCCAGATAGGCAATCAGGCACAGCGCCGCCCCCATCAGATAGTTCTGCGTATCTCCATCCAATGCGAAATAGCAGACCAGGAAGGCGAGGATGCCGCCAAAAGCCAGCAGCTCGCCCGTTATAAATCCCGTATTCTTACGCTTCAGGGCAGCCACCTCAGAAGCATATCGGCTTACATATTGTTGATAATTCTCCTTGATATTCATTTTAATTTTACATAATAAGTTAAATTCGTTAACATTAACGAAAATAAAGGTATTTAATCTTTGTTTGTAACGGAAAAACTCGTAACTTTGCAGCAGAGTTCATCCATCATTTGAAGGAAGGAAATCGAAGGACGTTAGGTCAAGATGCCTTGCGTCCTTTGCTGTTTTATAAGATATTATAGGATACATTCTCCTCCTTCCACTTATCCTTTGCTTCCACCTGATTTTTCGGATATCCGATGATGAGGGTGTTGAGCGGAATCATCGTCTTGGGCAGATGCAGCAGTTGCTGCATTCCCTCGTATCGTTCTTTCAGGGGGTAGAGGGCTGTCCATACACCGCCAAGTCCCAAGCCGTGAGCCATCAGCAGGATGTTCTCCGTGGCTGCCGAACAGTCTTGAATCCAGAACTTCTGTTCTGTGCCTTCCAGCGTCTTGTCCAGGCATCCGCAAACCACAATGGCAAGCGGTGCCTGCTTCACCATGCTGGCATAAGGACTGAACTGTGGTATCTGGTCGAGAATCTCCCGGTCGTTGATAACCACAAAATGCCAAGGCTGCTTGTTGCATGCCGATGGAGCCGCCATGCCGGCACGCAGCATCATCTCCACCTTCTCCTGTTCTACAGGCATGTCTGTATAGCTTCTTACCGATGTACGGCTCATGATATTTTCAAAAATCTGATTCTTTTCCATCATTTTGCTGCATTTCTAATTTTATCTTATGCGGCATTATTTATCAAGAAACGCCGCATATTTTGCGGCAAAGATACGAAAAAAACGCCGCATCGCCAAATTATTTCGTTTTTATCGCCCGATACATTCTATAGTATGCGTATATATAAGCCGATGTTGTGGTTATCATACTGATGAGATTCATGCAGGTGAAGGCTGCCTGCTGGGTGTTACCTGCCAGATAAAACACTGCAACAGGGAGTATATTTGAGCATATCAGCCATACCATGAAAACCAGGATAAGGGCTATGCCCAGTTTGCGCATGTTGCCCCTGTGCTTGCTGCACAGATGACAGCCGGCTACCAGGGAGGCGATGACGGAAATCAGGCCCATCGTGCTTTCTGTCCAGGTGAGTATGGAAGCCATTTGGGTAATCTGTCCGTTCTGCATCATCTTTACGAGATGAAGATTGAAGCATTGGCCCAGGATGAATGAGAGCCCATAGTAAAGTACCATCAACTCGCTGCAGCGTCGTAGCAATTTTACGCCTGCCGGTAGCGTGTAGCGGAATATTCCCCATAAAGCTATAGGGGCGAGCTGCAAGACCAGTTGCTTGATGGTAACCAGGATGGGACTTATTGGAATCAGGATGGGACTTGTTCTGAAGGATAAGCCCGCTTGTCTGCAAACAGAAAATGCCAGCGAAAACAATGCGAAAATGCAATATGCATACATGGCATATTGTGCAATGCGATTTATATCTATAGAATAACTTTTTCTTTCCATAATTCTACGTTTGATGATTTTATAAACAGCTTATCTTGCATAAAGCCATTGCAAAGATACGAAGTTTTTGGGAAATTCTAGCAAAATAGGTGAAAATGTTTGGCTATTATGATATATACTTGTTAAAAGAATGGCGGAGAGACCGATAAAAACTCTTAAAAATCATAACGTATCTTCTTGAATACCAGTATTTGTTGCTATCTTTGCACGGTATATACTAATAACGCTACGTGGATAAATACTAATAGCGCTACATGGGTAAATACTAATAGGAATATAAGTTTAATCATGAATCATATGAAGAAGTTTTTTTTAGGATTGGCAGCAGCACTGATGTTGACTGCCTGCAACGAGAACAGACAGCCGGAGGCAACGACCAGCGTTGACTCTGCAAGTGTGGTAACCGACTTGATGATGAGTCGCAGAAGCATCCGTGCTTACAAGGATTCCGTCATCAGCCGTGATACCCTGAACGAGATTTTGAAATGCGGCATCCATGCGCCAAATGGGCAGAACCTGCAGTCGTATGAAATCAGAGTGATTGATTCTCCTGCACTTATCGATTCGATAACCCAAGCCGTGGTAAAGGATAATCCTAAGATTGCAGAGCGCAAAGGCTTCAAGAATATCTTCGTGAATGCTCCATGCGTGGTTTGCATCGCCTACGATACTACTTATGATATGGCGCAGATTGATTGCGGCTTACTTGGTGAGAATATCATTCTTGCAGCATGGTCAAAGGGCATTGGTTCCTGCTGCCTGGGCAGTTCAGCCCGTTGGATACAGGATTCGCCGTCGGCCAAGCCCTACCTCGACCGCATGGCATTCTCCAAGGGCTACAAACTGCTCTACTGCATCGCCCTGGGTTATCCTGACGAATCGCCGGAGGCAAAGCCAAGACGCCAGGACATGATTAAGTTCATGGATTAAGGATAAACCTTTAAAGGTAAAAAGGTAAAAGGGTAAAAAGGTAAAAAGAGCCCCCCGTTCCCAGCGATTCCGCCCCCGTTCCCAGCGATTCCATCGCTGGTCCCCCGCAAACAAGAAAGCCCCCAGTGCACCAGGCACCGGGGGCTTTAAATAAGCTATGGCTTTTTATCTTTAAAAAGAGCAGCCTTGCTGGCTTAACATCCCGCTAGGCTTTTTTACCTTTTTACCTTTTTACTTTTAAAGAGTGTAGCCTTTCTTCGAACGACAGTGTAAAGATACACCAATTTCCCGATACCACCAAATTTCAGCGTGTGATAAGGAGCGATTTTCTGCACGCTTTCAATCTGAAAACTGTTAAACAATCTAACTCGCCGTTTTGCGCCCCATAACTCATAGTTTTCCAGAAGAGAAAACATAGAGTTAAAGAGAAGAAAACACAGCAGCTTATTCAGTATTCAGTTATTCAGTTTTTTTTTAAGGGGTTACTTTTTACTCTCTAAAAAGTAAAGTTTATATACTATCTATATATCTATATATATGATAATATATATAATATAATAATATAATAATAAAAATACATTACAAAATAGCAAATCCATTTCTTCCGGGTTTTCAAACCCTTTATCCATGTAAGGGTTTAAAATAAAACTGAATAACTGAATACTGAATACGGATAATTTTACCCATACCCCTTAAAACAGGGGGGCATGGGTTGTTGCTGGTATATAAAAATAACATTCTTCCTGGAATGGTCGTTGGCAGGCAATAATGTGGGTGATACTCTTGCAAGAGTTTAATGCCAGGTTGGGCCATGGTTATTTCATGGCAATCAAGAATCAGCGTGATGCCATCTGGCGACATGTTGATGACCCATGTACGGCGAAACACCGTACATGGGTAGTGACTGGTATCAAGAAGGATGGAACAGCAGCAATGCGCTGGTATAAGTTGACCTTCGTTAACGAGAGCGGATTCTATGCCCTGGTGCTCGGCTCCAAACTTCCTACTGCCGTGAAGTTCAAGAACTGGGTTACGTCTGATGTGCTGCCACAGATTCGTAAGACGGACGGTTATATTCCGGTTCAGCAGGGTGAGAGCAATGAGGAGACGATTCGTCATGCAGAAGAAATTCTTCGTGCTACGCTCAAGGAGAAGGAGAATCTGCTGAAGAAGCAGTGTCTGCTGATTGAGTAGCTGAAGAAGCTTATCGGCGAACAGGATACGGAAATCCGACGCCTCAATGATGTTGTAGATGAACAGGTGGTTCGCATCACCAAGAACAGTGATAACATCATCCAGTTGGAGAATCAGGTGGAAAATGACAAACTTCCATTATTTTCGTTTTCGTTCCTTCTGAAACTCATATTGCTTCATCAGCTTGTCGAATTCCGCAGAGACTTTCTCCATACGGTCTTTAAAAAGCTGCGTTACCTCCTTATAGGCTCGCAACTTATCTTGTTGACCTGCCTCTTCCGTTTCCCCAGCCTTCTGGTTCAAGAATTTAAAAACAGTCATGAATGCTTTCAGATCCGCTTGTTGCTGAAGTTTTTTTTCTTGTATAAACTCTTCCTTTATCATAAATCACTTACCATTAAAATTAATAACTCTACGACTCATGGATTGTACGCTGTATCATGCGAAGCGTTTCCAGTTGATGCTTATTACTCTGTTTCAAGACATAATTCTGCATCTTGGAATAAGCCACAGCCAAATATCCAGCCTCAATATGGGCATCCTGTTCTTCCTCCGTCGGTTCACTTGAACTATACGGAGCATCAAACTGAGCCTCATACTGATGAAATTTCTCTTCCAGCATCGAGGAGACCTCTTCCAATACTTTGTTTACCTGATTTCGGTAGTCTATTGTTTCAATTGTTAACATTGTTTTCTCTTTATGTAATATTGTATGTTGCAAAGATAACAAGAAAAACTTAAATATAATACAACCTACCATGTTATTTAACAAACATTTTACGTGGGCGACGCTCTTGCAGTCCTGTAGCTGCGGCAAGTCTTTCTGTTTACCCCACACGCCCTAAGGGGCAGAAGCTTTATAAAGTACCTTGTCCGCTCATCTCCTTGATAAAACTTCTGATGCCTTGAAGTCCCCCTTCATGTTTTTTTGAAACTTTCTCCCGATTTTCTTTGTCCTTTCAAAATAAAAGTTTATCTTTGCGGCAGATTTACAGAATCTAAATTGATAATTTATGGGTAGATACATCACCCCCTTTACCGACTGGGGCTTCAAGCGTCTCTTCGGTCAAGAGTTCAGCAAGGACTTGCTGATTAATTTTTTGAACGACTTGTTTGAAGGTGAGTTTCAAATCAAGGACGTAACATTCAAGGACAAGGAACTGCCTGGAGAAACGAATGATCTCCGTGGCTGCATCTTTGATATCTATTGTGTTACCGACGATGATAAACATTTCATCGTTGAGATGCAGAACAGATGGGTACCCTTCTTTGTGAATCGTTCCATCTATTATGCTAGTAAGGCTTTTGTTGCCCAGCGCAAGAAGTTTGATGAAGCAGGTGACCGTACTCCTGTTTTATACCAGTTTGTGCCGGTTTATGTGGTTTGCATCATGAATTTTATGCCAAGGGAGCATGAGGTGACAAAGTTTAGGACAGACGTAGCTTTGAGGGAGAAGTCTAGCGACTCCATGTTTTCTGACAAGCTTCGTTTCATCTATCTTTCTCTTCCCTTCTTTGATAAGAGTGAGGAAGAATGCGAGACAGGTTTTGAAAAATGGATTTATGTTTTGAAGTATATGGAAGTATTGGAAAGATTGCCGTTTACGGCGCAGAAAAAGATATTTGATCATCTTGCTAAATTGGCGGATGTTCGTTGCTTGAGTAGTGAGGAGCAGGAAAAATACGATGAAAGTATTAAGGCCGCCGATGATTACTACTCCGGTCTTTATGGCTCGTATATTGAAGGCGAGGAAAAGGGAATTGCTAAAGGTGAACTTTCTAAAGGTTTGGAAGTAGCCCGCAACTTGTTGGCAATGGGTATGTCTTGGTCACAAATCATGCAGATAACAGGATTGACAGAAGACCAGTTGAAGCAGCTTAATTCGTAGTGTATATTTCGAAGCTTATACGATGGCACGAATATAAGAAAGAACATGCTAACTTTGTAGCGCAAGAAGAAAGACATTTCAACTAAAGATAATAAGCCCCTCAGGCGCGCCGAAAGGCAGCATACTAGAGGGGCGTTACTTATTTTAGGCAGTAACAGAATCCATAGGGATACGTTGCTGCCTAAATTCATTATTTGCCAGCGGGAGAGAGCTGTTGCAGTGCGATGCTCTTGCAAGAGTTTAATGCCGGATAGATCCATGGTTATTTCAAGTCTATCGTGAATCAGTGTGATGCCATTCTGTGACATGTTGATGACCCATGTACGGCGAAACACCGTACATGGGTAGTGACTGGTATCAAGAAGGATGGAACAGCAGCAATGCGCTGGTATAAGTTGACCTTCGTCAGCTAGAGCGTATTCTATGCTTTTGAACTGTGATATACTGGGGTGTAAAATGTTATGATGCAGTAAATCAGCTAGTAAACCACCTTGCTACCGCAAAACGCGGTAGCAAGGTGGTTTACAAACTGGCCTACAGCGTCATTTGTTCTCTTATACCCCAGTATTATACCAGTATATTACATACATCTTTAGCACAGAACAAAGGATGTCTGTGATGTGCTGGGGTATAAGAGTGTAAGATGTGCTGTAGCTCAGCTAGTTAACACACATGACGTTGCGAAACACAACGTCAAACTTTCGAGTGTTTGCGTAAGGATGGAAAACGAACAGAGCGACTCCAACAGATGTTCTTCGTCAGCTAGAGCGGATTATATGCTTTTTGAACTGTCGCAAAATATGCACCAGTTGCGTTTCGTGGTAGCTGCACAAAATATGCAACTACCTCCTTTCTATCAGCAAGAGTATCTAAAACCTTAAAAAACAGAACGAAAACAAAAATAATCGCCCGAAAGTTTGGTATCTAGAAATATTAGTCGTACATTTGCAGAAAAGAACATTTAAACTTTCAAAATATGGCAAGACCAATTAAAGAAACCCCAATTCTTTATGGCGAAGATGCTATAAGATTTGAGGAAAGAATGAACAATGTTCAGAAGGAAACACCTGAACAGAGAAAGATAAGACTGGAGCATTACCATGCTATGCTAGCAGCCTTACATCGTGGCGAGCAAATGCGAAAAGAAGGCAAGGCTATCCCTGGAATCATAAAAGTATCGTAATAAATTTCTATATTTGATTTGGCTACATTATAATCAAAAAGTCTCTTACTCAAAATATATGGGCAAGAGACTTTTTTTATCTGTGCAGATAGGCTTCACCCTTCTCTATTACCTTTGCACAAAAAATCACATGTCAAACTTTAAAAAGATGTATTATGCAAAAGGTAATGTTATTCTTAGCATCTATGCTAATCGTATTTAGTTTATCATCTTGCAGTAAAGATGATGAGTCTACAATCACCATCTCTCCTAAGGAAGTAACCATGAAGGTTGATGAAAACAAGCAACTTCAAACAACTGGTGATATTCAGAAGTGGAGTTCGGAAGATAATTTTATTGCATCTGTTTCTTCAACAGGTTCAGTTACAGCCAATCATGTAGGAGAAACTAATATCATGGCTAGCGGAAACGGTAATTCTGCAACCTGCAAGATTGTTGTAGAACCACAATACTCGTATTACATAGAACCTCTCTGCCAAGAAGGTATAATAAAAGCTGATGTAAAGAGATTTGAGCAACGTAATCTTCGTTCCGAAACAAGCGATGGACTCTTCTATGATGGAGAAAATTCTTTAGTTTCAGCTGTTGCTTATCAATTTGACTCAAATGGAAAATTGAATTTTGTTATGCTTATGATACCACATCATAATAGTACAGTGTTGGCTAAGCAGTTAATCAACTTTCTATTAGAACGCTATAATCCAGTGGCAGACTTAGATGGGGTTTATACTTTTGTTGATGCTAACTCCTTAAAAGATGCACATAAGATTATGTATATGGAGGTTAGCCCTAAAGGTTACTACAACTACATTAGTGTTATATACAAAGTGAACACCAGCAAATAGCAAAACAGGAGTGGTGAAGTTGGATTTCCAGCAGCATCTCTCCTTTTTTACTTTTTTATCGCAAAAAATGAATGATATTGCGAAGAAATAGCTATCTTTGCAATATTATAATAAAATCGCATAAGTATGCCAACAAACAAGAATGCTCAACTGAGATATAAGATACTGGACAGATGTTTCAGTAACTTTAAACATAAATATACAATAGATGAACTCGTTGACGAAGTCAATGAGAGCCTTTCCGACCTTACTGGTCAGATTATCAGTCTTCGCCAAATTCGCGACGACATCAAATACATGCGTGATAGAGTTTCTTATGATGCCCCCATCAAAGCATATCCATTTGGTTCCGGTCGTCAATGCTATTACAGATATGAAGACCCTAACTTTACTATTTTCGACAATGAATTGAGTGCAGAAGAAGTGAGTGACCTGCGTTCTACTATAGAGATGTTGGGGAAATTCAGAGGTACACCAGCCAACGCATGGTTAGAAGAAGTGATTTCTAATCTTGAATATCGTTTCAATATCAAACCAAACACAGAAAATTTGATTGCCTTTGAAAACAATGAGCAGTTAAAGGGATTGGAATATCTGTCAGATATCATAGATATGACTATACATCACCAACCTATTACTATTCATTATTGTAGTTTCAAGGGGAAGGAACAGGATGCTATTATCCATCCTTACTATGTTAAACAATATAATAATAGGTGGTTTGTGCTTGGATATAATGAGAAGTACCAATCTCTTTCAATCTATGCCCTTGATAGAATTCAGTCTTTAAAGAAGGCTGACATTACATTCCAAAAGAATGAGGGTATCAACTTCAAGGATTACTTTGATCATATCATTGGCGTTACTTTGCTTGATGAGAAAACACCTGTTGAGACTTTTGTCTTTCGCTTTGAGGCAAACAGGTTTCCATACGTTCTATCGAAACCACTTCATTCTTCACAAGAAGTAGTCAGTATGGACAAACATATTATTTCAATCAAAGTTAAGCCAAACAACGAGTTACGCCAACTGATATTTTCCTTCATTCCGGATATAGAAGTAATCTCGCCAGCTTGGTTTAGAGAGGAGATAAAGCAAAAAATTGAAGAAAATCTCAAGAAATATTTATCTGTGCGAAATGACTGCACAGATAAGTAGTACCTTTGCATCGTCATTCAGAAATGATGGCAAAAACAGTTAAATGTCTAATTTTAAAATTTCGTTAGTTATGTCACAGAACAATACTATTTCAGTTAAGGCAAAGAATATTGTAGATAACTTCATCAATGAGAACTGGAGTCGCTCTAATTCTATCTCAAGAACAGATGTAATGAAGCATGTCATCGTGACCTTATATGCGCAGATGCCTAATGCCAAAGCTGAACTCATTCAGCCTTTCAAGGATTGCATCTTTGACTTGAGCGAACATTTCACTCAAGAAGAGATAGAACTTATCAGTAACGAAGCTAGTGCTATCATCAGATACTGCTATGAGTTTGCTGATGTGATGGGGCATATTGATTTTGATGACGATAGTGAACTTGTTGAAGAGATTGTTTCTAAAGATGAACCATTGAATATCTATAAGACTCCAGAAAGTCTTATAGAATTGTGTGAGAAACTCAGTGGGAAGCATGGTACGAAAGATAATGTATATTTGCCCTATGCGGATTTTTCAGACTTTGCTCTCTATTATCCAAAGGCAAATTATCATATTGAGTGTAATAACCAAAATTATGGTGAAGGACAAGGTTATAACTTTGTTAATTCATATGTTCAATTATTGTTGAATAGTCAAGGAATAAAAGCAGAAACAGTATATGATGACTGTGATTGGGCAGATGAACTTGAGTATCTTAAGACACAACCAGACTATGTTTTCGCCTTTAATCCAACTCTCAATAAAACATGTAATAATGTTCTGAGCTTAATAGATGGCATGTGGCAATGTCCTCTAAAAGTATCTGCAAAGGAGTTAGCTTTAAAAATTACATTTTGTGCCATATCTGTAAAACCTGGAAGTTGCCTTGACTTCATTTTTCCAATTGGCTATTTACAAGACAAGTCTTTTTGGGAAAGAATTGAGAAACTAATGGATGTCAAGGAGATGGCATTTAATGTAACCTTTATAAAGCTCCCTTCTATGCAATTTGGTGGAACTTATGTTTCAATATTCTTGTTGCATATAGAAAAAGACAAAGGAAATAGCGGTATGATGCGTCTTATTGATGCTACAGATTCGGATTTTTATAAAAACGGTGGCTTGACTAATGATGGTCAAAAACAACTCTTCAATTTCTTAGATGAAAAGAAGGAAGAGCCTTTTAGTTATACCGATCCAAAGTTCTACCAAAAAAGAGGTCTAAATGTAGAACGCATCATGGAACTTTACAACCAAGAAGAATGTGATGCAAGATACGAAGAGCGTATTCACTATAGACAGTTCTTCGGAAAGAATATTCATGTGGCAAATCAGTACCTCATTGACAAAAAAATGCCAGAATTGCCAGAGGGTGTAAAATATATCCAACTCAAAGATCTTGTTGATATTGTACCATTAGGTAATGTTGACGAGGGTTCTGAGATTCAAGTACTGGATAAAAAAAAGCTTAGTTCTGAATATATGGACTGTGCAGTCAATGCAGCTCTCTTGACAACCCAAAAATTGGAAGTTTCTAATGACTACTTCTCTGCTCCTATTTATCAATCGGTAACCAACGATTGCCTTATTGTTGGAATTGTTTCAGGTAAATTGAAAGTAGGAAAACTAAGCAATGTAGAATGCCCTGTCGCTTTCAAAGAAGGTCTAGTTGCGTTCAAGTTAAAGTGCAAGGAAGTTTCTGAGAATTACCTTCTAAGAGAGTTGGCTGAGGACTATTGTACAATGCAAGCAATGATGTTGGCTAACCATCGCATTGATTTACGAAATGAAGAAGATATTCTCGAACCAGAATATTTATTGGAGATTAAGATAGGGATGCCTGCATTAGCGGAACAAGAGCGTTTATGCTGGGAAGATATTCACGATTATCTCCAGGAAGCAGACAGAAAACTCATTCAGTCGGCCGAAGAGTTCAAGCGTGATGTCCACATGAAGAAGCATGCCATCGGGCAGACTCTGTTTAATCTCAGCAACTGGTGGGATTTACTTCAGAAGGCTCGCAAGGAAGGAAATGGAATTGTGGATGAGTCCCAATGTGTTGGAAAAATCCGTAAAACCAAGGTCGTAGATATCTACTCTAACATCCAAATGGCATTAGAGAAATTACAGATGCAAGTAGATAGTTTTTGGCGTGCAGATGGTTTGCAAGTTGAAAGCATGTCATTAACGACCTTTGTCAAGGAGTACATCAAGGAGCATCAGAGTCCTCTTTTCGTTTATGAATACGACTCGATTTCAGCACTTGCCAACAATAATGTGCCAAAAGTTGCGTTTTCTAAACAAGCTCTCACGATGGTGTTTGATAACATCATTAACAATGCTTGCAGTCATGGCTTTGAGAACAAAGCTTCTGAAAGTAACATCGTAAAAATTGAGGTTCAAATGGATAACGGATTACCATATATTGTTATCTCAAATAACGGCAATTCCGTCCACGAGAAAATCAGTTCTGAAGATGTCTTCACATACGGAAGATCTTCCAAAAGTGGGCAAGCTCACTACGGTATTGGGGGATATGAGGTAAGAAACCTCATGCGAGAGTTTCAGGGAGAAGCTGAATTCATCTCAACTCCACAGGAAGACTTCCCTGTTAGTTACAAGTTATCTTTCAGGGAAGTAAGCAACAATGTTTAATTCTAAAAAAAGAACATCATGGCAAACGAAATACCATACAAGGTTCTATGGATAGATGACGACTCATCTATCATAGAAGGATTCCAAATCAAGGCAGAGGATTACAATATAGACCTCTGCCCTGTTAACAACTGGGAGGACGCAGAGAGTCTGTTGAAGGAAAACTTCGAGGAATACTCTGCTATTATTTTGGATGCAGAATGCAAAATGAATGCGCATGATCCGGAAGAATGCAGTTTTATTCATAAAGTACTACCAACTCTGAATAAATTCTTTGGTAAAAGGCAAGCAACCATTCCTTGGTATATTCTATCTGCAGGTACTATGGATGGATTTAGTTCCGCTATGGATATCGCTCAGTATAATCATTCTGAATATGAGAAAGAATGGGGAAATATGGTTTACTCCAAGACGAGTCCTGCTCAAAACGAAAATAGTCCAGAGAAACTGTTTGAAAATATTAAGAGAATTGCAGGTAACCAAATAACAAACAAAGTGCTTTTCCGCTATCAGGATACCTTCCAATATATGGGAGAAGGAAAACTTATCGATAAAGAAGCACGCAACATAATGCTCAGGATGCTTTGTAATCTTTATTATCCAGAAAGCAATCCTCGCTTTGAGTATCAAGGTAATCCATTGCGCAAAGTAATGGAACATGTCTTCCGTGCTGCACACAAAATGGGTTTATTGCCAAATGAATGTTTTGACAGAGCAGGGCAACTAAATCTTTTGGATGCCAATCGGTTTATGTCGGGCATTGCTACATACCATAGCAAACTTAGATACGGAAAAGAAAAAAACGATAAGATGGGAGTTGAAAACGACACTATATTTCCTAAATATATGGGGTTTATAACTCAGAATATTCTCAACTTTGCTAGTGCCAATTCTCATACAAGTGAGATGAACGAATACACCATTGACGATAAAGACTTGGCTATTGATGAAAACGAGAAGGAGTTATTCTTTGGATATGTTTTGCAATTATGCCATGTCATCAAGTTCTTTGGTCATTTCGTAGAGACACACAATGACAAGAATACAAATCTTAGTATGATTAAAAAGGCATATCATATTTAAAAGTAATCATCAACAAATAAAAATGTCAATATGAATATAAAAGAATTTGCACAATATGTTATGGACACGGTACAGGACTCTGCAGAGAATAATGACACAGACGTCAATACCGAACTCGTAAGATACTATTTGGACTGTATGGAAGAATGTGATGAGGTTAGTGCTCCTGAAATTTGCGTATTTTCCGGAGCTAAAGCGAAACTCACGGCATACGACTATAATGATGAGGCAGAATCACTTGACCTCTTTCTTTTTATACATGCTACACCTTTAGCTTCCAGAATTGATTCCAGAGTAAGAACTGGATTCAATTATCTCCGTGAGTTTTACAATCAATGCATAAAAAAGAAATCACCATTTTATGGATCTGAAAGTGAGTTTACCAGCGAAGTTCAAGATGCAATTAATATTATAAGAGAATCTAAAGGTAAGGTCAACATGATAAGATTTTACCTTTTAACCGATGGTGCTGTTTCTTGCAACGAAATTCACACTCTTAATGAAGATGAGGATGGAGTTCTTTATGAGTATCATGTCTGGGATATTGCTAGTATTTACAGACAGGACCAGATTAAGCAAGGCAATGATAAAATTGAAATTGATTTTGAGAATGACATAAAATATTATGTTACCAATAAGAATTCTCAAAATAAGGAACAAATTGCTCCAAAAATCCAATGCTTAAAAGTTGAGGATGATAATCCTAGCGTTGATACTTATCTCGCTATCATTTCTGGAGATGTATTGGCTAAGATATACAATCAATACCGAACCTTACTCCTTGAAAAGAATGTTAGAGCGTTCTTACGCAATAAAAGTAAGGTAAACCAGCGTATTATGTCGACTATCAAGAAGACACCTGAAATGTTTTTTTCATACAATAATGGCATCTCAACCACAGCAAGTGAAGTTGAATTGAAACAAACAGGGCGCATTCAATATATCACAAAACTGAAAGATTGGCAAATCGTAAACGGTGGACAGACTACGGCATCCATAGCCTGTGCTACAGATTGCGACCTAAGTAAGGTGTTTGTGCAAATGAAAGTGAGTGTGGTAAAGAATAAAGAGAAATATTCTGAAATTGTAAGCTCTATTTCGAAATGTGCTAATAGCCAGACCAGCATCAAACTTTCAGACTTTGACTCAGGTGATGAGTATCTTGTAAAATTAGAGAAACTGAGCAAAGAAGAAATTGCTCCCATTTCTAATACCAAATGGTTCTTTGAACGTATGCGAGGACAATACACTGATACAAGAGCTAATTTAAATGAACTTGAGGAAAAGAACTTTAAGAATGAATTTCCCAAAAAACAGATGTTAACCAAGACAGACATCGCTAAAGTTATGACTATTTGGGAAATGAAACCTCATATTGCCTGCAATAGCAGGGAAAAATGTTTTGCTTCTTTCATGTCTTCATTGAAGAGAAACCAAACAGTCATAGATGCAACATATTGGCATAAAATTGTTGCATTGAGTATTCTCTATAAGGACATTGAAGAATGCTTTGAAAAGAGATGTGGTCAAAATGGTTTTAAGTCAAGAACTACAGCCTACACTATGGCTGCGATTTCCCATCTGAGTAATCAAAGTCTTAACCTTACATATATTTGGAAGAATGAAAAGGTACAGCCTCAACTAGAAGAAGTTATAGAAAGAGAAGTCGTTAAAATTAATGATTTTCTCGACCAAGACAATTCCAGATCATTCACCAAAAATGCTAAGTGTTGGGAAGATTTAAAGGATATGTTAGAAGGGCATACCATTCCTGCTACTCTGCTTATTTCTGAAGATGATAATATAGAGGAATATAATGAGGAAGAAAAAGGAATTATCATCCAGGCTAATGCTATTCCTGCAGAATTGTGGGAAGCGATGTTGATTTGGGCAAAGAAAGAGAATAAACTCTCTTTAATCGAGAGGAGACAGATTTCAAATTATATAAAAAAGTTCGAGAACAATAGACTATTCAAAACTATAAAGACGGCAGAAAAGGCAATTGCTTTAAAGAAAAAAGCAGAATTATTAGGATTTTCTATTTGATAATTCGGCTGTTACTTTTCAACCTCAGGCTTTATAGGGTATTTATCTCCGCACATCAGCTGAAACACGTATGCTCAACAGCTGGCAACATGCGCACAACAGTTGATGTGCAACCGCATATTAGCGTGATGCCATTCAGTGACATGTTGAAAAGTTTGACGTTGTGAAACGCAACGTCAAACTTTTTGAACGCCTGCGTAAGGATGGAAACCGAACAGGGCGACTCCTGTTGACGAAGATTAACTTACACCAGCGCTTTGCTACTGTTCCAACTTTCTTCTTACAAGTTGCTGCCGAGATAAAACCGCGTTTTGCGGTAGCAGGTAGGTTAACTAACTGATTATCAGTACTATAGGTTTTCTGTGCATAAAGCCCGCTCTCGTTGACGAAGATCATCTGTTGGGTTCGTTCTGTTTGACTTCCATCCTTTCGGTAGTTTCCCGGAACCTTGTTGCGGCGTTTCGCCGTATCAAGGTAGTTAACTAGTTGGTCTACAGTATCATTTGCTCTCTTATACCCCAGTATTATACCAGTATATTACATACATCTTTAGCACAGAACAAAGTATGTCTGTGATGTGCTGGGATATAAAAAACAAGATGCGCTGTGCGTCAGCTAGTTAACACACTTGCCCCCCCTGAAACAGGGTGTCAAACTTTTGGGAAGCCTTCGTAAGGATGGAACTCCATCAAAACGCTCCCAACAGATAATCTTCGTTAACGAGAGCGGATTCTATGCCCTGGTGCTTGGCTCCAAGCTTCCTACTGCCGTGAAGTTCAAGAACGGGGTTACTTCTGATGTGCTGCCACAGATTCGTAAGACGGATGGTTATATTCCGGTTCAGCAGGGTGAGAGCGATGAGGAGACAATCCGACATGCAGAAGAAATCCTCCACGTTCAAGGAGAAGGAGAACCTGCTGAAACTCAAATATCCAAATTTGCGTATTTTCAAAGGATTTTGCAACATGAAATTGCGTATTTTCGTATATTTCATGGAAATACTTAGTGGCACAGATGCTGACGGCTTCTGGCAATGAACTTTTTTACTACACTTGGCCTAAGGATGCTACTCACAATTATGAGATAGACTTTTTGGTGTCTCGTGGTTCCAAGAAGTGGACTCAATTAGTTATTCTAGACGATAGATTCTTCCCTCCATAACACAACAAAAAAAGCATGGCGCAAATCGCTGCGCCATGCTACAATAAAAGAAAACCTTATAGTCAAAATAGAAATTAGCGATTTCTAGAACTTTTTCCGGTACTTATTCTAGTACTTCTTATTCTTATTTTAGTACTTTGCATTCTGAGGATCAAAGTTGGTCCAACCGCTCATCCAGTTGTTGCTGCCATCGAAGGCTCCGATGTAGCTTACGGTGTCGAAACCTGTCCAGCCGGCGAAACTTGCGGCACCAAGCAATGGACTTCCGGCGATAGGAGTATAACCATCTGTGCCTACCAATGAGGTCCATGAATCAAAATACTTGTTGCTTGGCTCTGAGAAGAAGAAGGTGTTGCTGTATGACTTCTGGTTCTTGTCGAGATCCTTCTTGTTGGCTGCATCGTAGAGGTAATCCTCATACTTCTTGTTGGCATCAGTACCAACTGCATCCATACCTGCGAAATATACATTCTGAAGCTTGAACTTCTTGTCCTTGGCATCCTGTACGGTATTTCCTTTCTCGCCATCAATAATCAAACCGATAGGCCAGCCTAAGGCCACCGAGTTGATGCAGTTGAGGTTAGAAGAACGGCGAATCTGCATCGCTGCCTGGAACTTGCCGAGGGCTGAACCGTTGTTTGGATTGTAGGCTCCGGCAGTGATATAATCGGTGGTGTTCTGGAACTTGTCGTCCAAAACCTTAGGACCTACGAAGGTGATGTTAGAGAAGGTTGCCTTGGTACGAGGCTCTACTGTTGCACCATCAGCGCAGTTGTCGCTCTCGAAACCGTTGCTCTGAGAGGTGTCGGCTATCTTGCTGTCACGCAGTGAAAGACCATACTGCACCTTGCCTGAGAAACCGTTGTCGGTATCGAAATCATCATCCCAACCCTTGTAGGTTACGAGATACTTGCAATTCACGGTACCGCCAAACCACTCGAAGGAATCATCATTAGAATAAGATACCTGTACGTGGTCTATCTGTGTGCCGGAACCTACAGAACCGAATGTCAAACCGTTGATTTCCTTATCCTTCTGGAATGGATAACCGGCAAACTCGATGCGTACATAACTCAAGGCTCCTGAGTTATCAGCATCATCTGCGCCACCATGCTTGGTACGAGGGCCACCCTCTATCTGCTGCTCAGTCTGGTTGTTCTTAGCCTTACCGCAGAGGATGATGCCACCCCAGTCGCCAGGCTTTCTGCTGCCGGCAGCCTCTTCTGATGTGAAGACGATAGGCTCAGTGGCTGTACCCTTGGCGATGAGTTTACCGCCACGCTCTGCAATGAGTGCCGCCTTGGTCTGCTTATCGCCCTTGATGATGGTTCCCGGTTCGATGGTGAGCTCAGCGCCATCTGCGATATATACCCATCCCTTGAGGAGATAAGTACCTTTCTTTAAAGTCTGCTTGCCTGTGAAGACGAACTCCTGGTCGCCGTTGCCAATCTGTGTACCGCTGGCGTTTTCCTTGTCATCTGTTCCGAAGAGAATGTGGTCGCAAGCCTTCAAGCCGCCATTGGTTGTCCACTTGTAAACTACTTCTGGTCCTGGATTTGGAGAAGGTGTTGGATCGTCATTGTCACTGCTGCAACTGCTCAACATGGCAGATGCTGCGAGGATGCCCATGCATCCATAAAAATACATCTTGTTCATCATTGTTTCCTGTTTTGTTAAACAAACATCAAATATTTTCTTTCCTTAAAATTTATATATCGCCTGCAAGCCGATGTTTCTGCCCGGCTTGTAGCATCTTGCAATCTCTTCGACTTCCTTCTTGCTTCCGTCGCTATATGTTACATCAGCAAACTGCTTGTAGTATATCTTTTCTGCAAGAAGATCTCTTACGTTGAGCTTCATTTCCAGATGGTCGTCGAATTTCTTAGCCAGCGAGAAGTCGATGGTGTTGCGAGGCATCTCGTAGCTGTGAGGCACTCGGGAGTTGGAGTCATCGCCCGTGCTTCCCTCGCTTCTTCCCACACCGATGATTCGCTTGCCTATGCGGTTGTATAGCAGGGCGATATCCATCTTCAATGGCTCGTTCTTATAGAAGATACCGGTGTTGATAAGGTATGGAGATTGACCCTGCATCGGTCTGTCTTCCTCTTTTGAACCCTTCTCAAACTGCACCTTGCTCTTAATCAAGGCTCCGTTAAACGACCAGCTGAAATCCTTTAATCCGATGAAACCGAGATTCTTTCTGATATCCAGCTCAACACCGTAATTGTTGGCACTCTTCGCATTCTTGTAAGAATAGATGAGGTCTGTGCCGCCTGCCACCGTGTAGGTCCATTCGATAGGAGAATCGAAGTGCTTGTAGAAGACTGCCAGCGAAATGAGCTCTCCACGGGATGGATACCACTCATGTCGCAGGTCGAGGTTATCGACATAACAGTTCTTCAACTCAGTGTTTCCCTGCACATTGCTGGCAAGGTCGAAGTCGTAATACACCGACGACGATACTTCACGGAATTCCGGTCGGTTAATACTGCGGCCATACGACAGTCGCACCTGGTGCTGGTCGCTGATTTTATATGTAGTATTGAGAGATGGAAAAACATCATCGGTCTTGTAATGACGGCTCGATTCACTCTTCTCGTAGTCACGGGAATTGGAGATGAGTTCCATATCATTATGCTCGAAGCGGACACCGGCGTGGATGCCGAGTTTGCCAAAGGGGAGAGACATCGCCAGGTATCCTGCGCCTAAGGTGTTGTGTCCGCGGTAGTTATTGCGCATCTGCTTTTCTTCCAGAAGATACAGCTTATCGTAACCCATGTTCGCCTCGCTGGAGAGCAGGGTAGGGATGTCGCTGTGGCGGAAGCCGGATGGCATGTTGTTAGCTGAAACGTTCCAATTGTAAATAAAATTGCGGGTCTGGTATTCTCGGCTGCGATACTCCCCATAGACACCCACCTGTAAGTTTGGCTCAAAGTTGCCAAACTTGAAGTGGTGCTTGTCATTTACACCAAGAGAGAGAATGTGTTCGTCGAGCTGAGTCCACTCGCGGGATATGTCGTTGCCGGTGCTCAGGGCATAAACGCCCGATTCCAGAGCATCGTCGATGAGGTATCTACGACGGTCAGGCAAATGACGGTTGGCATACGCATACCCGATGCTCCAATCAAGGGCGTCGCTAGTGAAGGTGTGCTTGCCGGTAAGCTGACCGTTATATGTTGTTCGACTGCGGTAGTAATACTCTGCGCTCCGCTCCAGGTTCGACTGGGCGCTCACGCCATCACGCCAGGTATATCGGCTGGTAGCCAACTGGTTGAAGATGTTCTTGAGCTGATACTTGTGGTTGACGTCCTTGGAAAGGAAGGTGAAGTTGAGCATTGCTCCGAGTCTCACGTTATTATTATACTGGTCGTCAACAGAGTGACGAAGATAGTTCGGCTTGTCGTTAGCCGCATCATAGATGCCATAGAGGTTGTTCTCCATGTTCTCGTAGGTGCGGTATTCGTTGGTATAGTTCAGGGCGGCGAGCATGCCGAGTGTTCTTCCGCCGAGCATCCAGCGCTGGTTTAGGCTGGCCGCTAACTTCAGGTCGCCCAAAGGTTTCCTGTTCTTCACGAGCCAATCGTTGTTAAGTCCGTTTCCCAAGAGCGAAGTAGCATAATCGCCCACCGGTTTTCCGTTGGCATCGAGCTGCGGATTCAAGGCTGCCTGGATGCCCCCATTCAGGTTTCTCAAGCCATTGTCGAACCCTAGGAAATCGGTTTCGGAACCTTTTGAGTAAGAAAAGTCCTTGAAGGCAGAAGATGTGTTCCAGTTTCCGCCCACGGCGATGTTGAAACTGTTTTCTGCCGGAATCTCCTTGGTGTTGACGATGATGAAACCGCCTGAGTAGTCAGCAGGATATTCAGCCGATGGCGACTTCACGATGGTGAGGTTGTCGATTTGCGAACTTGGGATGATATCGAAGGAGAATGCCCTGGAATCAGCCTCAGAACTAGGCACTGCTCCTCCGTTCACCCACACATTGTTATAACGCTGAGACAATCCACGAACCATCACGAATTTATCGTCGATGAGGCTCACGCCTGGCACTCGGCGTATCACCTCACCCGCATTTGTATCCTGAGTACGGGATATTTCCTGTGCCGAAACATTGCTCACGATGACGGGACTGTTTTTGGCGACCTGTATCATTGCCGCATCCGTATTACGCCTTTCCACTGCGGTAACGGTCACCTCCTTCAGCTGCTGTTCATCAGGTTGCAAAGCGATGGTCAGCAATGCTTTCTCCGAAGCATCATTCTTCGATGAAGTATCCTTCGAAGAAACGATAGCCTTTCCATCTATCTTCTTTCCGCCCTTCAATTGAACCCCGTCAATTTTTTGAGTTTTGTATCCTACATATTTTATATATAAGGTATAAGTACCATCTTTGAGATTTTGGAGCGAGAAGTTTCCGTCGATGTCAGTCACTGCTTTGATATCATCCTTCTCTTGGGTAGCATTCTTGCTCCCATTTCCAGGCACGGCAGTGATGACCGCTCCGATGAGTGTCTCTTTCGACTTTTGGTCGATGACAACACCCTTGATGTCTTGTGCCCACATCGGTGTGATACCGGCAGCGAGCAATCCTAATCCAATAATTCCCCTTTTTGTGTTCATAACTGAATACCTTTTTGTTTTCTCAATCAAAATACCTTTCTGATTTCGTTTGCAAAGGTACGATGGTTATATTACAGGTCGATTTCTTTCCGATTGAAAGATGTTTGCGATGCTGATACAATGGTGTTACGAGCCATATTTCCTTCCTGACAAGGAAACTTTTGACGATTCTTTCCTTCTAAAAAGGAAATAATTGCCGATTTCTTTCCTTTTTAGAAGGAAAGTTTGTATCTTTGCGCCAAAAATAAGAAAGAAGATATGGAATTACGTAATACTTTTCAATCCATCATAGCCTTGCATCAACGAGAATTTCCGTTGGATTTGCAAGCAAGAGAGATGCAACTTCCTTTGGATGGAGGTCGTATCGTTACGGTCACAGGCATCCGCCGTTGTGGCAAGTCCTCTCTTTTAGGCTTGACTATCAATCGTTTGTTAGAAAGTGGTGTGCCTAAGGAGCGCATTCTCTATGTCGGTTTTGATGATGAGCGTTTTCTCTCCATGACACCAGAGAATTTCGATGAACTTTTACAGGCTTATCGGGAGATGTATCCTATGATACCTCTCCAGGATGTCTATATGTTTTTTGACGAGATACAACTGGTGCAAGGTTGGGAACTCTTTGTGCTCAGAGTGTATAAGAACTATTGCAAGCATATCTTCATCACGGGTAGCACTGCCAAGATGCTCTCCGAGGAGATGGCTTCCGCTTTGCGTGGATGGCCTGATGAATATCGTGAGTATCCGTTGAGTTTTGAGGAATATCTGAGTTTTAAGGGTGTTAAGGCTGATAAGTATAGCGAAGAAGGCAAGGCAATGATGGCTTCTGCCTTTAGAGATTATTGTGAGGAAGGTGGATTCCCGGAGGTAGTGCGTGCCAAGAGTAGGTCGGAGAAAGTGAAGATACTCCAGTCTTATTTCAGCACGATGCTCTTCCGTGATATGATGGAGCATTACCATATCGGAGCATCTTCCACTGTGGTGAGATACTTTTTGAAACGAGTGATGAACAATCTCACCAAACCAACCAGTGTCAACAACATCTATAATGACTTGAAGTCGCAGGGATTGAAAGTTTCCAAGGATTCCTTGTATTTGTGGCTCGACTATGCTTGCAACATCTTCTTGTTTCGCAAGGTGCAGAAATATACCAAGTCGCTAGTCAAGCAGAGTTCTGCGCCATCCAAGTATTATATGGCAGATATTGCCATGCGCAATGCAGTGTTGCTCCCTGAAAGTGAGGATGCCGGCAAGGCTCTCGAAAACATTGTTTACCTCAACTTGGAGCGCAGTTTGGGTGAGGAAGACAGAATCACCTATTTCTGTGATCAGAAGGAGTGTGATTTCGTAGTACAACGAGGTGAGCGAGTTTCTGAGTTGATACAGGTATGTTGGGCTTTAAACGAAGAGAACTTGGAACGAGAGGTAGGTGGACTCCTGGCTGCTTCTGTTTTTACAGGATGCAGGCAATGCAGAATTTTAACTTTCAATCAGCAGCAAACGATAGAGCGTGATGGCATCAGGATAGAGGTGCTGCCAGTATGGGTGTAATGATTCGAATCAAGAAAAAATATTCTTAATCTCCGATCAGTCAGCTATCACCATGCAGAGTCTGAGCACATTTTCTTCGAAGTGCTCCTTGTCTATGGCATTGTTCTTGAGCAGGGAACGGTAGTTGTATACGGTTTGTGGCGAATAAGACAGAATGCCGGCAATCTTTGAACTTTCAGTGATGCCTAATCGCAACAAGGCGCACACACGGAGGATAGGGGGCATTTCTCCGTTCTCTTTCAGCTGGATGTGTGCCGATTCGGTAAGTTGCTGGTTCAGCTCGGTTACAAAAGTTGGGTACAGAGACAGGAATGCCTTGTCGAATTCCGTCAGAAACTCCTTGTTCTCTTTTTCTGTACTTGATGAGGACGAAAGGAGGCTCAGCAGTTCCTTGCTCTGGTTGGCTTTTATCTTTCTTACTGCCAAAGTACGCAGTTTGCTGTTCCTCTCTATGTTTTTATAGCACAGGTCAATATACACCTTCACCAGTCTCTCGCGTTTCTGGTTGGTGTCCTTCAGCTCTTCGTTGATGAGGTGCAGCTGGCTGTTGAGAATTTCCATTTTTGCCGATGTAGCTGTGATTTCATCTTTCTTCTGTTTCAGAAGCCTGTTCTTTTTGCGGATGAACAGACTGCTAAGTCCCACTCCGAGCAGGAGCAGGAAAATGACTGAGAGAGCGATGTAGAGCATGCTGTTGGTGGCTCTGATGTCATCTGTATAGGCATTGGTAATCATCTGCAATTTGGATGAAATCTCAATGCGGCGCAACCGGTTGTTGTATGCATAAGCATCTTCCAGGGATAGGTTGATGTATTCCTGGGCTTTGTTCAGACTTCTGGTCTTATGTTTGTAGATGAAGAGTGCGATGTCTTGCAGGGCGACATTCTCTTTTGTGGCAGAAGTGATGTCTGAGATGGCTGCAACCAGAAGGTAATGCTCCATCAGTTCCGGGTTGTTGGCTCTCTGATAGACCTCAGAAAGTGCAAAGGCGGTCATGGCATGCAGACGGCTGTTGGCCTTTTCCATACTCAGTGCTTTTTTGTAGTATTGTATGGTCTTGCTATTGTTGGGATTGTTGCTGAAATAGTATGATTCTCCCAGCAGGTAGTAATAGAACGCATCTTTCTTTGGCGACAGTTCTATTGCTTTCTTCAGGTATTTCACTTTCAGCTGGTCGTAATCCTTGCTGAAGTTATTGTTTTCACAATAGGTTGACCAGTTGTTGTATAGTCCGTAAAGTGTATGATAGTATTGAAACTGATAGTCACGCGGATCATCTTCCTTGGTTTCTATTTTTTGCAGCATTTCCTTTGCTTCAGCATAGAATCCGCGTGTGATAAGCAGGCTGGTTTGGCTCAGCTGGAATCTTTTATGATATAAGGTGTTGTTGCTCTTTTGGGCAAGAACAAGGCCTTTTTTTACGTAAGTCATCGCCGAGTCATACTCGTAGGCTTTGTATCCATTGGCAAGTTGCTCGTAAAGCTTGAGCTTGTCCTCGTTGCTGGTTACATATTTGGCACCCTGCTTGATGTCGTTCAGACTTTTCTCTTTTACTTCTACATAATGCGCACGTTTTTCTATGGCAGCATCCAGCTGTTTGTAGAGCTGGCTGTTGTCTGCTTTTGCACATAGTGGTAGTAGTATCAGTAGTACGATAGTTATAAATTGTCTCATGTTTCTAATGTATTTAAAGATTCTGCTGCAAAAGTAATAAAAATCTTTCAGAATCTCGCATCTACTAACGTGTTTTTTTTAGAAATCTTTAATTTACTGATATTCAGCCTGATAAATCAACAGGTAGATAATGGTAATCTACCAAAAACCTACTAATCGCAACAACCTATTGAATTTTGACGTACTTTTGCGGCATCAAACAATTTTAATCGTTTTAAACCTATAAATTATGGATAAAAACAACCTTTCAAAGAAAGTAGGTCTGCTGTTAGCAGGATGCTTTATTACTTTTAATGCTCTTGGTCAGACAACCATTAAGGGGCAGGTGGTAGATGCCACAGGTGAACCTGTTATTGGTGCCAGCATTCTGGTGAAAGATACCAAGAATGGTGCAGTTTCTGACTTGGATGGTAACTACAAGCTTGACAATGTGAAGGATGGTTCCGTCCTGGTATTCTCTTATCTGGGCTACCGTACCCAGGAAATTCCTGTAAAGGGAAATCATGTTATCAATGTTTCGCTGAAAGAAAACGACGAGGTGCTCGATGAGGTGGTTGTCGTTGGTTATGCTGTGGGCAGCAAGCGCACGGTATCGGGTGCTGTTGATCGCATCAAGAAAGAAGATATGAACAAGGGTGTAGTAACCAGTCCTGCCGAGGCCTTGAAGGGTAAGGTTGCGGGTGTTATCATTTCTCAGGCTGGCGGCGACCCTACCAGTTCGCCAAGCATCCGTGTTCGTGGTACCTCTTCTCTTTCCGGCGGTAACGACCCGTTGGTTATCATCGATGGCGTCTTTGCTGATATGACGATGTTCAATTCTCTGGCACCTGGCGATATTGAGAGTCTTACCATCCTGAAGGATGCTTCTGAGACTGCCCAGTATGGTTCACGTGGTGCTTCCGGTGTCATCGTTGTTACCACAGCCAAGGGCAAGTTGGGCTATTCCAGCCTGAGCTACAATGGCCAGTTTGGTGGTATGCTCGGCATGAGCTTATTCTAATGGGTGCAAGTCCCTAACAAGCCCTA
>JAJWOH010000157.1:0-6321 GCA_021635485.1 Segatella copri
CATTGCGGATAAACTGGGCATACACCCTATTGTCACTCTCCGTAAAGCCCGGACCATAGGTATGACTCAGTCTGGCTATCACCACATCGGCATCATATTCTGCTCCGTATGCCATGCAGAGCGTCTCGGCAGCACGCTTCGATGACGGATAACAGGCACGCACCGAGGCACAATCCACATATCCGCTGCTCTTCTCGCTAAATTCGGAACCGTCGCCCTCACCATAGATTTCGCCCGAAGAGATATAAACCATGCGCTTCATGCGGTGACTCAATCCATATTCCAGCAGGTTCGACACGCCGTTGATATTCGCCTTCATCACCTCTACAGGATGCTGACTGAAGAAGTTAGGACTCGCATTGCTGGCTGCATCGATGATGTAATCCGCACCCTCAGCCAACTCATCATATACTGGTTCCTCTATCATCCTGTCCATACTCTTGATAACAGGCTGGGTAACGTCAATCTCTGCAAAGAAGAAAGACTCATCCCCCCAATAGGCGGCAAACTTCTGTCGGGCACGTTCCTTGTTTCTGCCGGCAGCTATCACCTTGTAGCACCGGACAGGATTCTGCATCAGCACATCAACCACACAGCCTCCTACCAGTCCTGTAGCCCCAGCCACAAGAATGGTCTTGCCATGCAGGCGCTCCAAATCCAGACCTTCCCTGAAAAGGCGCGCAATATCTTCCTTATATGGTGAATTTCCTATCATAACAGTTTATTTTAACCAAGCCTCAGGCTGAACCTTCATCAGAGCCTTCAGTATCTCCAGATCCTCAACGGTGGTTATCTTGATATTCTTCTCCGAACCAGGCACGATATGCATCTGTCTGCCTCCCAGTTCTGCCATCAGCGTACAGGATGCCACCGAATTGGTGATGCCCTTCTCCTTTGCCTCTTCGTGGGCAGCTATCAGATTGCCCAAACGGAAGGTCTGGGGTGTCTGCGTACGGATCAGTTTGTCGCGCGGAATACTGGTATTGGTCGTGAAACCATCTTCGCTCTCCAGGATTGCCTCTCTACATTTGATGCCCGTGATGGCATAGCCATACTTCTGGCAGATGGCGATATTCGATGAGATGATGTCCTGCGACAAGAGTGGGCGCACGGCATCATGTACCAGCACCAGGTCGTCATCACCGCATCCCGCTTCTTTCAAGCCATAGATACCATTGTGGATAGACTCCTGACCGTTATTGCCGCCAGGGAATATCCATTTCAGTTTGGTAATGCAGAACTGGTTGGCATACGACTGCAGCACCGTTTCCCAGCCTGCCAGACATACCACAGCAATGCCCTGAATATCAGGATGCTTCTGAAAAGCCATCATCGTATGGATGATGATAGGACAGTTGTCTACATGCATAAACTGCTTTGGGATGTCCTGTCCCATTCTATTGCCAGAACCTCCGGCTATGATCAATGCATAGTTCATATTCTCTATCTTTAAATTGATTATTTCTGAATGATTCTCCCCGGATTCCCTACCACGGTAGCCCCGTCGGGAATATCCTGGAATACCACGGCACCGGCGCCTATCGTCACGTGGTTGCCGATGTGGATGCCGCCGAAGACCGTGGCACCGGTATAAATCTTCACGTCATTTCCGATGGTAGGTCTGCCGCCCTTGCCGTTGCCCAGCGTCACCATCTGCAGACAGTAGAAGTCATCACCTATGCTTTCTGCGTTGAGATAGGTGGCATAACTGTGCTCCAGATGCGCTCCCTTCCCGATATGCGGGCACCAGATGGTCATCGTACGCTCGGGTGGCAACAGCCAGCTGATGAAAACCGAACGGTATTCGCCCAGGCGGTAATAAAACAGATTGCGGAAACTCCTTTCGCGGGTGCATGCCTTAATCAGGTTGAGCACCGTAGGCTTCCTGTCCTGCACCTTCAGCAGGTCGGCATCTATCTCCTTCTTATGGAGCAGATACAAAGCGATATGCGGCAACATGCGCACCGCCGAAGCTGACAATATGATGGTTTGTACAATCGGATTCATGACTCTAAATCTTGTTTTAACATGGTTGCAAAGATACAAAAAATAAAGCAACTAGCATGCTTTTATCCGAAAACAATTGCTCTTTTCACTAAAAATAAGATAATAGAACAGGGTTTGTAGATTTTTAGTCGGTTTTATTGCTAAATAATGTGAATTAAATAGCTTTCCATACAACTTTTCAGTACCTTTGCACAAAGTTAATATAACGATATTTCAGAAGAGGATAAAACAGAACATCATGAAGAGGATATTGATTGTAGAAGACGATTTGGCATTCGGAACCATGATACAGACTTGGCTCAAAAAGAAAGGATTCGATGTGGAAAGGGTAACATCCGTAGGCGCTGCCATCAAAGCGATGGGGGCGGGCGATGCATTCCATCTGGTTCTTTCCGACCTGCGCCTGCCCGACCACGACGGACTGGTATTGCTCCAGCATATCAGAAAGTCCGATGCCCACCTGCCTTTTATCGTAATGACTAGCTATGCAGAGGTTCAGAATGCCGTATGTGCCATGAAATCGGGTGCTACCGATTACGTGGCTAAACCCTTCCATCCCGAAATCCTCTTAGAGAAAATCCGTGAGGCTATCCAGTCGGCTGCTTCTGCGGTCTCTGCCCCTCAGCGTGCAGAATCCGTACAGGATGCGCCCGATGAAGAGCAGCAGGGCACGGAGGTGCCTAGATATATAAAAGGTGAAAGCGAGGCTTCCAAACAGCTCTACGAGTTCGTTTCGCTCGTTGCCCCTACCCCGATGTCAGTGCTCATTCTCGGAGCCAGCGGCACAGGAAAGGAATATGTGGCGCGCAGCATCCACGAACAGAGTCTGCGCAAGGACAAGCCTTTCTATGCCATCGACTGCGGTGCCATCCCTAAGGAGGTGGCGGCATCTGAATTCTTCGGATATAAGAAGGGTGCCTTTACCGGAGCCGAACAGGATAAGAAGGGTGCCTTCGAGATTGCTAACGGCGGTACGGTTTTCCTCGATGAGATGGGAAACCTCAACTACGAAGTACAGGTGCAGCTCCTCAGAGCCTTGCAGGAGAGGAAAATCCGTCCGCTGGGCAGCACGCAGGAGATTGATGTGGATATCCGACTCATCTGTGCCACCAACGAGAATCTGGCGCAGGCGGTAGCCGAAGGCAAGTTCAGAGAGGACCTCTATCACCGCATCAACGAGTTTACCATCTACATGCCTGCCCTCAAGGACAGAGGTGCCGATATCTTCCTCTTTGCCAACCTCTTTATCAAGCACGCCAACCAGGAACTGGGCAAGAATGTGCTCGGAATGGATGTCAAAGCCTCCGAAATCATTGCCTCATACGACTGGCCAGGCAACCTGCGCGAACTGAACAATGTGATGAAGCGCGCCACCCTGCTCACCCGTGGCAAGTATATCGGTGCCCAGGAACTGGAGAAGACGATGGCACAGACCTCTACCGCCCGACCGATCAATATGCAGCTGCACAGCGAACAGTCGGAACAGGAAAGCATCGCCGCTGCCCTGAGAGCCACCCACGGCAACAAGAGCAAGGCAGCCCAACTGCTTGCCATCGACCGCAAGACGCTCTACAACAAAATGAAAAAATACGGCATGGAGTAAAAGATTCCCCAATATATTCCACACTATATTGGGGAATTTTTCTACACCTTTTCCCCACTTTCCCCACATCCCGTTTTTGGCGCAAAACGACATTCATCCTGATTATCAGATATTTAACCAGATTCACCAATTTCTGGCACGCCTATTGTGATATTATTTAGCGAACTCGCAAATGAGTTTCAGCAAGAGAATTAATAAACAAATAATATTCACAATTTAAAAACAAAAGAATTATGAAAAAGTTAGTATTTGCAGTTATCGCAGCAGTAGCAATGGTATCAGTTAGCAATGTATTTGCAGGTAACAGAATGGTAAACGTTGCAGGTTCAGAACCAGTAGACACAGTAGCTCCAGCCGACACAACAGTAACACCTGTTGAGACCCCAGCAGAGGCTCCTACAGACACTACAGTAACAGTGGATTCAACCGTAGCAGAGTAAATTCACCTTCAGAAAATAGTAATTACGCGTCGCTTTCAATGAAACAGGAGATAGATGACCAGATTTTGGCATTTATCTCCTGTTTTCGTTGGTTTATATCGCATTTTTGATTATCTTTGCACGCACAAGCAAAAAGACTCAAAACTCAAAAAGATTAGAAGATGCAGAAAACAAACGTTCCTTTCAAGGTAGCCCTGGGTTACATCATCGTCGCCATCGTACTGATTCTGGCGATAGGGTTGGTATATCGCAACACCACAGCCGTGCTCGCTATCAACCAGGCTACCCGCGACTATATCGAAAAGCGACAGGCAGCCGACAGCACCATGTCTCATCTGCTCAAGGAGGAACAGGCCAATCTGCAGCAGCTTACCCGCGCCATGCAGGGCAAGTCATCCCACAACTATCTGCACGAGAAGATGAACAGTCTCAACAGTGGCGAAGATTCCGTTGTCGTGCATTCCAAGGCTCCCAAGACCCATGTGGCAAAGAACACCACCGTAGAGGTGATGAAAACCCGCAAGGGCTTCTTCCGCCGTCTTGCCGATGCCTTCAAGAAGGAGCATGCCGAAACCCTCAGCATCAGGCGCGACAGCAACCAGGCTATCACCGATACCCTCTCTACCCCGGTCAACGTAGCCGAAAATGTAGCCAATATCCTGAAACAGATTGACCGCAAGGAGAAGCAGTCTACGCGCGATAACCACGAGGCCATCAACCGCGAGGTGAGAGACCTGCAGATAACCAATGCCCGCCTCGCCCTGCGCTCCTCCCAGCAGCTCAACGATATCCACCAGCGCGAACGTCAGGCGATGCAGCAGGCTATCAACCAGGCGATGCAGGCGCGCCAGAATCTGCTCTGGCAGATAGGTCTGCTTGCCATCGTAGCCATCACAGCCGCCGTCATCCTCGTCTATTACATCTACCGCGATACGCAGAAGGAACGCATCTACCGCGAGAATCTCGAAGAGGCTAACGAGGAAATCAGGCGCATCATGAACCAGCGCGAACGCCTGCTCCTCACCATCACCCACGACATCAAGGCTCCGGCTGCCAGCATCTCGGGCTTCATCGACCTGATGAAGGATTATGTCGACAACCCGCAGGGCATCTCCTGTCTCAACAGCATCAAGGGTTCTGCCACCCATCTCTCCCGGCTCGTTGCCGCCCTACTCGATTATCACCAGTTGGAAAACGGACTGATGAAGCTGAACCCTGTAGATTTCTCGCCTGCCGACATGTTCCGCCAGTGTGCCGGAGAGATGCAGATCCTGAGCCAGGAGAAGGGATTGGAACTGCATCTGGAGCTCGATGGCATCAGCAGTCCGCAGACCTACTACCGTGCCGATGCCTTCCGTATCCGTCAGATACTCAACAACCTGGTTAGCAATGCCATCAAGTATACCGATAAGGGCAGCGTCACCATCCAGGCAGCCATCAGTCCCCAGCACCTCCTCACCTTCTCGGTAAGGGATACCGGCAAGGGCATGACCACCGAAGAGCGCCAGAAGGTATTCCAGGCGTTCACCCGTCTGAAGAGTGCCCAGGGCATCGAGGGCACCGGTCTCGGACTGAACATCACCCAGGAACTGGTCAATCTGCTTCAGGGCACCCTGCGTCTGGAATCCGTCAAGGACAAGGGCAGCACCTTCACCGTCACCATTCCGCTTGCCTTAGGTACCGCTCCTGCAGCAGAAGAGGCAGAAGAGCAGAAGCCCCTCGCCCCAACCAAGCCCCATTTCGAAAACCACAAGATACTGCTGCTCGATGACGACCCGTTGCAGCTCCGTCTGCTTCAGGAGATGCTGAAGAAGCTGGTAGGCGACAGTTGGCAAGTCTTTGCCTGTCTGCATGTAGCCGAGGCGCTCACCGTGCTCCACAACGAGCATCCTGCGCTGATGATGATGGATATCGAAATGCCCGAGATGAACGGCATCAGGATGATTCAGCACATCAACCACAGCCACATGAAGGTAGTAGCGATGACCGCCCACGATGCCAGCATCATCAGAGAGTTGAAAGAAGCTGGTTTCGACGATTGCCTTTTCAAGCCGTTCAGCACAGAGAAACTGAAAGAAATCCTCGGATTAGAGGATGCAGCATCAGAAGCAGAGGATATGGCAGAGAAAACCAATAAGAATTCCCGCTTTGCACCCCTCCTGGCCTTTGCAGAAGGCGATCCAGAGGCAGAAGCCGAGATACTCAGCACCGTCAAGCAGGAGTTGTCATCCCATCTCCAGAACCTCCAGCAGGCAACAGAAGGCGAGTTAT
>JAJWOH010000158.1:0-4755 GCA_021635485.1 Segatella copri
CTCTTCTGTTCAGGCTCGAATCCGTGCAGATAATCTTCATCATTGTTCTGGCGCATCAGTTCATTAATCTGAGATGAAACGAAGAAACCATCCTCGCCATAATAACCGATATTGGCTGCCAGCCGCTCAACCACCTCATGGTTCTTCACGACTGCTCCGAGGCACCGCTGAGAAAACTCCTGAGTTACGTAGCCTCTCCATTGCCCCATAATCATTGAGCAAAATTGAAACACTTTCGACTCCAAAGGCATCATCTGAAGTATCACAGCTGCCATATACAGGATGACAAATACGATTCTCTGCCGCTCTTCCTGAGCTGTAGCATACCCATCCTCATCAACATAGTTTTTTTCATATTGCCCTATTCCTTCCACAAAGGCAAGGCGGCTCTCCGTATCGGTATGCGAAAACATCATTTTGTCTACGATGCAGAATACCTCATAAAAAACATCCTCGCATGAACATCTGGACGTAGGAAACCACGTCTTATCATTGAAGATATCATGGGTGATGGCTCTGAAAACCTGATAAATCATGTGTTGCGAAAAAGATTTATCTACCATCTGTCTGGTCTTCATCTTAAATAACCTCATCGTCGTAACCATTTAAATCATCAAGAATCACATCAAGAGAATTGATCAAAGCAAACTGAGAATTCCCATGACAATCGCAACAGACAGCATCTCCATTAACCAGAGCAACAATCTCAACATCGGAGATTTTCACCTTGGTTCGTTTCAGCGAACGGGAAGAGGTGCACGGACCTTTCCAATAATATACCTTGATGCCGTAATCTTCCTTGCTGCACAGGTTCACCATCAAGGCAATGTCTCGGTTTGCCTTGTCTAAGTGCAACTGCTTACCTTTATCTGTACCAAATTTTACCTCATACATACTGGCATTGAGACACTCCATTAATGACTGCTGCATCTGTAATTGCATGACAAAGGAATATGGCGCATCGCTGAGAGACTGATGGCGAGGAAAAGAAAACACCACAGCCTTTGGTCTGCAGCCAGCCTTGATTCTTTCAGCCACGGCATCAAAGAAATCACCAGGTGGCAACTTGGCAGAAATCACCATATTCCAGCCATATTGATTCGCCACCCTGTTGATATTATCACGCAGAAGAGCCACCACCTTGTCCTGTCCCCTTTTGCCGCCGAAGATTCTAGATTCTTCCACAAAAAGGAAACCTCTGTTGGGGCGATTATCAATGATTACCTTACAGAAAGGCTGGTTGTGAATTTCATTCTCCTTAAAGTTACTCCAATAAAATTCTTTTTTGTCTGCGCATACATCCAGCACAGCCACACCTTCGCGAAATCCCAATATTCGGTTGTCGTGAATAACATCTTCCTCATTCTTCCGTGATTCCACCAAAGTCATTTTCTTGCTTTTCAGCAAACTGTCCATTACCTTCTCGAAACCAGTCTGACATTCCTGATATTTTTCAGGCGATGACATTTCGAGAAAATCCAAGGGTAGAGTACCCTCGATACTTGAAAGATTCCGGCTTTTGCAGAAATCATACTTGAAGACAACAAAAGAAGTCTTTTCTGTGCTGTTTTTGATACGTCCAGTCATTGGCTTGCGATTTAAGTTATACCATGAAAGTTATTTTTTATAGCATCTACAAAAGTAATACTTTTCCCCCGAATAAACAAATAAATTCTAAATTATTTTTTTATCAAATTGTCTTTTTTTCATAAAACCATCAAAACAAAATGTGAATGTGAATGTGAATTTGAAATGTAAATCAATGTATCGAGTTGTTCCATCCATTCCTCTTATTGGATATTGTGAATGAAATTCAGTCCTCGCGCGCGTACCTTATTATATATATAATATAAACCTATTATAATGGCTACTATTAGTTAAACACGATTATATGCTTCTCCTTCAGGTAACATTGAAAAACATTTCAAATTCACATTCACATTCACATTTTTGCCTTTCCTCCTATCCACCAGCTAACCCACATAGCAAGTAACTGTGCGCCCGATGCTCCCAAAACTGCGTGGCGACGCACCGCCAGCCACGTCCCGACGCAGCGGGCGATACGTCGGGACATAGCGCCGACTGCATCGGGACGCAGTTAGAAAGGCAAAACATGCCATATAATGTTAACGGATTTAACATTTAATTTAATGGCCATTAAATTAATGGCGGTTAAATTAGGCGGAAAAGAATGGATATGAGGGAGGAATGCACGTGATTCGGGACAAGGATGCACGTGATTCGGGACAACTATTGTTTTTCAGAGAAAAATGTTATATCTTTGCATTGTCGTTCAGAGATAGGCTGAATTAACCACTAAAAAAACTGATTGTTGAACCATTAAAAAAAGAAAGGAAAAAGAAAATGAAAAAGGAAGTTTGGAAAACTATCTTGCAGGTGATTATCGCCGTACTTACTGCCGTAGGCACCACGCTCGGCGTTACCAGCTGCATGTAGACTGATTTGTTTAACCATTAAAAAAACGATTTGAATTATGGGTATTAAAGTAAAAGCAATTGAGCGCAACGTAGCGTTCGAAAAAGGTAAGCAAAAGTGGGCATTCGTGATGCAGGCTGAACTCTACAGCCAGCTCAACGCCACGAAGGTGATAGAAGAAGCCGCCGTTCGCAGCGGATTGCCTAAGGCGGTAATCAACGCCGGATGGTCGGCCATAGGCGAAGTGATTGCTGCATGGGCCACCGAGGGCCACAGCGTGGCTGTGCCAGGACTGGGCAGCCTCCGATTCGGTCTTAACTCTACCGCCGTAGAGGATGTGAACAAGGTGAGCGCCAACCTCATCACCCGCCGATACATCATCTTCGTGCCTAACACCGACATCAAGAAGGAACTCGAAGAGACTTCCGTCAACATCACCTGCTACGATAGAAACGGCAAGGTGGTGAAGCAGGTTACCTCTACCGATACGCCTCCTACTACCCCATCCGACGGCGATAATCCATCCGGAGGCGACACCCCATCGGGCGGCGATTCTACTGGCGGAACCGGAAGCGAAACCGGCGGCGATGGACTTGAATAAAAGGTGCTGAGCCTGAAAACTAAAACCCTCCCCAGGTCTTAAAAAGTCCTAGGGAGGGTAAACTTTGTCTGGCAATTTAGATAGAAGGCAATTTACCAGACGTCCCGAACACAACATGCTAACCCACACATAACCCCAAGAAATCAGCATGTCGCTAACAATCCTTTGTGCCTCAAATAAATAATACTTTTTTTCAAACTAAATCCAATCCTAGCCTCTCGGCTAAAGCATATTTAAAGCTTTTATCTCATTTCAAAACATGATGGTAACATATTCTGCAGCGATATCAACCAGCTTCTTGCGGCGGGCTACACCTATTATATAATGAGCCTCCTTCGCCGAACAGTGGAAGTATTTCTTCACAGCTGTTACCAGTTCTTCCTTGCTTATCGAGCCTACACCCTTAGGATAAGCCTTGCGGATAGCCTTCTCGATGTCTGCCATCTTATATTCATGGTGGCGCTTGTGGAAGTACTGCGATACTATGATAGAGAGAACTATCACGAGCAGGATGATAATAAATACTACAGACTTGTTCATTTCCTTATCTCCTTTTAATTGATTATACAATATCAGGTTCGCTGAATCACCCTTCCGGGTGCTCCAAGTTTTCGGCATCACCGATAGCCGTTATCGGCAAATCCTCTGCAAATATAGCATTTTTTCTTGAAACAACAACATTTTTCGGCATTTTTTTCACTATTTCTGCAAAAAAACTTGCTAAATACAAAAAAAACACTTATTTTTGCAAGAAAATAATCCTTAAGACAGAAAGATAATGCAAGAAACTGTAAAGAAAGTATTGAATGGCGATTTTAATCGCAAGAAAGCATTGCTGTTTCTCATAACGGCTCTGCTTACCGTTATCGTCTGGAACCTGCCCATCGATAGCTTCGGCATCGAGGGGCTAACCATCGTGCAGCAGCGCGTCATCGCCATCTTCGTCATGGCTGTGATGCTCTGGCTCACCGAGGCCATACCGGCATGGGCTACCAGTGTAGTGATCATCTTCGTGCTGCTGTTCTTCGTCAGCGACTCCGCCTTTAAGATCATGCAAGGCTCGGAGGCAGAGATGGGCAAGCTGCTCGACTATCAGGGTGTGATGGCGTGCTTCGCCGACCCTACCATCATCCTCTTCCTGGGCGGTTTCGTACTTGCCATAGCCGCTACCAAGAGCGGACTCGACGTGATGATGGCGAAGGCCCTGATTGCGCCATTCGGCAAGCGTTCTGAGAACGTGCTGCTGGGTTTCATGCTCATCACCGGCATCTTCTCGATGTTCATCTCAAATACAGCCACCGCCGCCATGATGCTCACCTTTCTCACACCGGTGTTCAAATCATTGCCGCCTTCGGGCAAGGGCCGCGTGGCGCTCACCATGGCCATACCCATCGGAGCCAATCTGGGCGGTATGGGAACCCCTATCGGAACACCGCCTAACGCCTTCGCCTTCAAGGTATTGAACGATCCAGCAGGACTCAACCTGGGCATCAGCTTCGGCGATTGGATGCTGATCATGGTCCCTATGGTGCTCATCATGCTCCTCATGGCATGGATCATCATACGCAAGATGTTCCCGTTCTCTGCCACGACCATCGAGCTCAACATCGAGGGCAACATGCAGCACAACTGGCGCACCACGGTAGTGGCCGTCACCTTCCTTGCAACCATCGTGCTCTGGGTATTCGGCAAGCAGCTGGGCATCAACGCCAACACCG
>JAJWOH010000158.1:4855-6307 GCA_021635485.1 Segatella copri
GCAACCATCGTGCTCTGGGTATTCGGCAAGCAGCTGGGCATCAACGCCAACACCGTGGCCATGCTCCCTATCGCCATATTCGCCCTTACGGGAGTGGTTACAGCCAAGGACCTGAAGGAGATTGACTGGGCTGTCATCTGGATGGTGGCAGGCGGATTCGCCCTCGGATTGGCGATGAACGGCACCGGTCTGGCCGAGGCAGCCGTGAAGAGCATTCCGTTTGCAGAATTCAATCCGCTGGTCATCATGATCGTATCCGGACTGGTATGCTTCATCCTGAGTAACTTCATCTCTAACACCGCCACCGCTGCCCTGCTCATCCCAATCCTCACGGTGGTATGCGCCGGCATGGGCGACAAACTCAACACCATCGGCGGCACCTCTACCATCCTCATCGGAGTAGCGGTATCGGCCAGCTGCGCCATGTCGCTGCCTATCTCAACCCCTCCTAACGCCATCGCCTACTCTACCGGCCTTATCCAGCAGAGCGACATGGTGAAGGCAGGACTCACGGTGGGCATCCTGAGCATACTAGTGGGCTACGCCGTGCTCATCACCTTCTGCAAGATGGGCGTGCTCTAGAGGGGCATCATCTGCGAAAATACACATTATTATATATATAAAGGAATGAAAAAGATTGTTATAGGAATCGACGTAGGCATCTCTACGACCAAGATTGTGGGCATCGATGAAAGCGGCGTGGTGGTAAGCCCCATCCGCATCAAGGCCACCGACCCTATCACCTCGCTCTACGGAGCCTTCGGCAAGTATCTTCACGACAACAAGATTGCGCTGAGCGATGTAGAACAGGTGATGCTCACAGGCGTAGGTTCAGCCTATATCGACGAGCCCATCTACGGACTGCCTACCTCGAAGAGCGAGGAGTTCGTGGCCGACGGACTGGGCGCCCGATACGAGAGCAAGCTCGACCGCATGATCGTGGTGAGCATGGGAACCGGTACATCGCTCGTAAAATGCGATGACAACGAGATAAGGCACATCGGAGGCATCGGCATAGGCGGCGGAACCCTGGCAGGACTGAGCCGCATCATGCTCAAGACCGACGATATCAAGCAGATTATCAACCTCGCCAAAGACGGCGACGTGAGCAAGATAAACCTGCTGATAGGCGACATCAGCGCCAAGCCTCTGCCCGGACTCCCGATGAACGCCACAGCATCGCTCTTCAGCAACGCCAAGGCCAACGCTTCGCGCGAAGACATCGCCATGGGACTCATCTGGATGGTGCTGCAGTCGATAGGTTCGGCTACCATCCTCTCATCGCTCGAATCGGGCATCAAGGATTTCGTGCTCATCGGCAACCTCACCCTGCTGCCGCAATGCCGCGAGGTGTTCCCAGCCATGGAGAAACTCTACGGAGTGAGGTTCAGGATACCGAAATACTCGGAATTCTGCACCGCCATCGGAGCTGCGCTCGACTATAAGCGACAA
>JAJWOH010000321.1:0-1260 GCA_021635485.1 Segatella copri
CCATGTGAAAACCAATATTGCAAAACGTGCAATAGCTGTATTTTTCTTCATATACCTTATTATATATATAAAAGCGGAAAGAGGGGGATTCGAACCCCCGAACCGGTTTTGCCGGTTACACGCTTTCCAGGCGTGCCTCTTCAGCCACTCGAGCACCTTTCCATATTCCGAAGAACTCTTCTTAATCGCCACAACATGCTGCTGCAACAATTTCGAAGTGCAAAATTATTGCTTTTCCTCCGAAATACCATAACTTTCATTGTTTTTTTATGTTTATTTAAGGAGTTTAGAACACTTACGTGCTATACCTGAGACACAGATATCGGGAAAACCCGCTCTGCATTGAGGTTGGTCTGTCGGGCAAACTCCTCTTCGCTTACGCCATAAGCCTTAGCCAGCGTCTTCAATACTTCTACCACGAAAGCACTCTCATTACGCTTGCCACGATAAGGAACAGGCGCCATATACGGACTGTCGGTCTCCAGAACGATGCGATCCAGAGGAACCACAGCCGGCAGGTCTTCTCTGAGATGACTGGTCTTGAAGGTAGAAACACCTCCAACACCCAAGACAAACTTATCGAAGGAGAGCAGTTCTTCTGCCTCCTTCTGATTGCCCGTAAAGCAATGGAAGACGCCACCCGGCAGTTCCTTCTCATACTTTCTGAGCAGATGCACCATCTCGTTCTGCGCCTTGCGGCAATGAATCATCAGCGGGAGCTGGGTTTCTACCGACCATTTTACCTGTTCCTCGAAAGCCTCGAGCTGCTCGTTTTCGAACTCACGGCTCCAGTAATAATCAAGTCCTACCTCTCCGATGGCGATAAAATCAGAAAACTGAGGAGAATCGCCCGCAGGATTGGCATTGCCTGATTCGCCCGCAGGATTGGCATTGCCTATCATGCGATGCTCCTCCAGTATCTTCCGGAGTTCAGCCAGCTGTTCCTTCCAGTCAGCCTTCACCTCTTCAGGATGCAGACCAATCATCGGATAAGCATAGCCTGGATATTCCTTAGCCAAGGCAAGTACTGCGTGTGTGGTCTTCACATCGATGGCAGGCAAGAACACCTTGTCTACCCCCGCTTCCCTGGCACGAGCGAAAGCCTCCACCCTATCCTCATCAAACTCCTCCGCATCGAAATGCGTATGTGTATCTATGACTTTGAACATTGAACTTTGAACTTTGAACTTTATGATTAGTACTGTCGCTTCATCATTTTCTGAGCATACTTTGCCAATTCCTCCTTACGCTCAGCAGGCA
>JAJWOH010000322.1:0-1244 GCA_021635485.1 Segatella copri
TTTACATCTTTTACACTATACGTAATACGGGAGGAAAAAGATTTTTTTTTCAACATTTCAGCTCATTTTGCCTGAAAAAAAAGTCTAAAACTCTTGTGCGAATGAAAATAAAGTCGTAACTTTGCGCTATAGAATTTTAAAACAGATGGTTATGAAGTACTTAGATCCTAAGGCAGACCTCACGTTCAAGAAGATATTCGGCAATCATCCTAAAAGACTGATCAGTCTTCTGAACGCCCTCCTGCCACTCAGCGAAGAAGAGCAGATACACGAGATAAAGTATCTGCCTACAGAACTTGTGCCTCAGCTCGAAGGGGGCAAGAACACCATAGTGGATGTACTCTGCACAGATGTCAGAGGCAGGAAGTTCTGCGTGGAAATGCAGATGGAATGGTCTGACGCATTCCAGCAGCGAGTACTGTTCAATGCATCCAAACTCTATGTGAGTCAGGCTAAAAAGGGAGGCAAATACAGCGAACTGCAACCCGTATATTCCCTGAATCTTGTGAATGATATCTTTGTGCATGATACTCCAGATTTCATCCATAATTACCGCATCGTGCATGACAAGGACAGTAATAAGGTCATTGAAGGCTTGCATTTCACCTTCATTGAACTCCCGAAGTTCACTCCTCATTCCATTGCCGACAAGCGCATGATGGTCTTGTGGCTTCGTTTCCTTACGGAAATCAATTCCAATACGAAGGATATTCCTTCCGACCTGCTAAATGACCCAGAGATTGGAAAAGCCGTAGAGGAGCTGGAGATTTCCGGCTTTACAGATGCCGAACTCAGAGCCTACGACAAGTTCTGGGATTCGGTAAGTGTTGAAAGAACCCTCCTAGATGACAGATACCAGAAAGGCAGAGAAGAAGGCAGAGAAGAAGGCAGAGAAGAAGGCATGAACCAGCGCAGCCTTGAGATTGCCAGGAATATGCTGGCAAAGGGGATGGATGCATCGACAGTCTTGGAAATAACAGGATTGTCGATGGAAGAGATACAATAGCTGATAGCTAGAGGAGAGCCTTCAGGTCGGCGATGATGGCCTGGGTGTAGGCTCTTATCTGAGATTCTGACAGATCGCTGATATGCTCGGGAGCGAGGGCGGCGATGTGCTGGCGGCTCTCCATCTCTATCATCGTGGCGATAGGGAGAAGCTTGTGGGCTGTCTTGCCGATGGCTTCTATCGATAACTCGCCTTCTGTTGCCTGCTGGAGGTTCTGGAGATGGGATGACAACTCCTG
>JAJWOH010000023.1:0-37051 GCA_021635485.1 Segatella copri
CCCAACGGAATCACTTTTTAGGCGTAAAAACGCAACGTTTAGTCAAGAAAAAATCAAACAAGCAGTCTATATAATGTATTGAATAACAGATACTTATATAGATTGCTTTTTATTTTTTAAAGAGATATGTCATAAAGATTGATTTTCTAAACTGGTTTAAAACTGGTTTAAACGCATTTTGGGGATAACTATCTGAATAACAACGGTTTATATTATTCACGCAAATTGTTGAATCGGAAGGTGTGTTATCAATGTGTTATCACCTTGTAAAAAATGTGTCATCAAAATGGCAAAAATTAATTTAAGTATTATTCACAATCGTTTGAAGCGAGCGACCTCAAAACATGAAGTTTCGGTAGAATTATGCTTTTGTGCTAAGCGTCAAAGGAAGTACTTTTCCACAGGCGTAAAAGTGACAACTACACAATGGTCTGATGCGTCAAAGATGGTTATCAAGAGGAAAGATGCGGATGAACTGAATGAAATCATACAGGCATACCGCGCGAGGGCAAACGAAATCATCAGTAAGATGGTTAAGGAAGGCTGTTGTGACTTAAATGTGGTTATCTCACAGATGAATGGAGAAGACGAAGGAACTTCTTTCATCGAGTACTGCGAGAGAAGACGAAATGAGCGCAAGGTGTGCGAGCATACCAAGAAACGCTATGATGTCTTTATCAAATTCCTAAAAACATGGGGAAAGATAAAATCGTTCCAAGACTGCAATGTGTCGAAGGTGCGTGCGATGGATGAGTATCTGCACAGACAGGATAAGGCTCAATGCACCATCTACGACTATCACAAGTATCTTAAGTTGTTCATCAATGATGCGATGATAGACGGACTTATTGAGCAGAATCCTTATAAGTTTCTGCCATTTCATATTGGCAAGGGAGAAAAGCAGTATGTTGATTGTGTCACAGAAGAGCAGTTTGCTGCCATCAAGAAACTGAAACTCTCAACACCTCATATTCTCCATGCAAGAGATTTGTTCCTCTTCCAATGCTACACCGGACTTGCATACTCTGACCTTGCATCGTTCGATTATACTAACTGCGAGGAGATTGGTGGAAAGATGTTCTATCACGCTAAGAGAACGAAAACAGATACTGATTTCGTATTCCAACTTCTCAAACCTGCCCTGGAGATACTACAGAAGTATGACTTCAAGCTGCCTAGAATGACGAATCAGAAGTATAATGATTATCTGAAGGCGATCGGGCAGATGGTCGGAGTTGACAGATTGCATACCCACATGGGTAGAGCGACTGCCGCAACCTTATTCTTATCGAAGGGAATGCCTATTAACATCGTGGCAAGGGTGCTTGGACACACTACCTTGCGTCAGACTACAAGATACGCACGTACATTAAATAAGGACGTACAATCTGCTTTCGATGCCCTCGAAGGCAAGATGTAATATAACAAGGGGAGTCTTCACAAAGAAGGCTCCCCTTTATCGTATCAGCCAACAAGGCTTTTGTCTCTTTCAGCAATCTTCTCGCTGATGATTTGCTTTAACTCCTTAACCACTCCTTCCTGTACTAGCAACTTTACTTTTGTTTCTGCCAGCTCTTTCAGCAGTTTTTCGTCCGTCTGCTTGTCTGCATCGTAAAACATACTGCCTCTGCCACAAAGTAGCCAATCTGCTGATATGTCTACGTATGTAGTCAGTATTCTGTCTATAAACTCCATTGAAGGCTCCTTTGTGCCGTTCAAATAATTGTTCGTAGCAGCAGGTTTTGCCCCGATAGCGTCAGCAAACCCTCTGTTAGTCAGCCTGTAATGGTCTCTTACCTCGTTGATTCTATCTCTTAATCCTTCCATACTGCTAGTGTTTATATTTGTGTAAATACGTAAATTAACTATAAATTAATGCTTATATCCTTGGATATTTGTCTACAAACATGTATCTTTGCATCCGTAAACGAGAACAAAACTCGTTCAAAACTTATTTATGGTGCAAATTTACAAAAAATAATATGAATAAAGTCGTAAAAATAGAAAAAATATTGATTGATAAAGATAAAATTCCTAAAATCATGAAAATTTTTGGTTGTGGCAAGACTACTGTCTACAATGCTCTTGCTTACCGGAGTAATAGTCAACAGGCTCAGGATATTCGTTCCTGTGCTCTGAATCGCTACGGAGCAGAGAAACATAAAATGCCGCAATTTATGAGTGTGTAAATGTGTGAAATATTTGGCTGTTGAACTTTTAGATTAGTTATTCAGACAAAATGCGTTTTAAATTGGATATGCGTGAGCATAGAGTTAAACGATTGCTTAAGAAAGGTTCTTTTTCTTATTTGTAAACTATCAATTCACTCTTGTGCGTGAGCATAGGAGTGATACATGGGAATCGAGCTAGCTCACTCGGAGTGAGCGGGGAAACCCGAGCAAAGGCGTTCAACTCGTCTCGAATCCCCAAAATAGTTTTGGAATATTGTTATTATAACTTTCTTGAAATTGTTAGGTGTGGGGCGGTATAGACCCAGTGGTAATATAAGTTGTTTGCGTTGAATTCATGCGCCACGAACCAGAAGGAAATGTTGTGGTCGAGCATTCTACCGGCACCTTTCGTTTTATACATTATTATATATAGCGATTTCCGGAACAATCCCATTGCCCTTTTTGGACATAAGTTCTTTGACATATTGGAAAAGTGTAAAGTCGAATAGTGTTAAGTCATTATAAGGGGATCCCCGAGCATCAGTCTTTATGACTGATAGCTAAAGCGGTGAGCATGGCTCTTAAATTCATGGTAGCGCATGATGCCGTTATCCACCGATGGTGTAACTGGTAGCACGCCCGAAACTGTTTTGTGTAAATCCTTAATACATTCTTATCAAATCGGGAAGTTGGGTCCGAATCCTTAAGGTGGACTATTATGTATTTGTTTGTTGTGTATGATTATTCGCTGCAGCGGCAGCGACTTCATTGTACAAAGAAAAACTTTTAAATTAAGCTTCCTGCTCGTCCGTGAGGATAGGCTGGTTTTTCTTAAACTTCAAAATCAATGGCTTATGATAGATTTATCCGAACCTACTCTCCACAAGTACCGGAGAAAGGTTCTCGAAATATACAGAGAACTCGAAAGAAACCCTTGGGCACCCTTAGGAATCTTCGAGTCAAAGCTGAGGAAAATTAATATCCTCAACTCGAAAATTAAAAATGTGTCCTCAGACATAGGAAAGCCCGATGGCGAGTATTCAAACTCTACAAATGATAATTACATGCAATATGGGTTTAAAAAGGAAAACTCCTCTCAAGAGGACACCTATAAAGAAGACTCCTTGGGATAAAGCCAAGAAGGATCAAGAGAAGAAGACGAAAGCCGGACTTAGCAAAAGTAAGCTGAGAGATAAGCTAGATGCGGTCTTCTCTAAATATATTCGACTGAAATATTCTGATGATAAAGGTTATTGCCGATGTATCAGTTGCGGCAAGGTTTTCCCTTGGAAGGAAATTCAGAACGGTCATTACATGTCGAGACGTTACATGTCAACCCGATTCAGCGAAGATAACTGCCGGCCACAATGCGTGGCTTGCAATATTTTCAATCAAGGCAATATCCAGATGTATCGCCGTGCGCTTATCAAGCAGATTGGCGAACAGAGGGTTGACTTGATAGAGGCTCGGGCAAGAACAGAAAACAAGAACTGGTCACTCTTCGAGTATAATCAGTTGATAGCCTTCTATCAGAAAGAAGTAGACAAACTTTTAGAACAGAAACATTTATAAGAATAGATTATATGAGTAAATCAGGTACAAAAATCAATGTAGAATTGGTAACACAAGGGTGTTTCCCTACAAAGTCGTATGAGAAGGATGCCGCTTACGACCTTCATTGCAGCAAGGACACGGAAGTATCTCCAAACAAACGCTTTTACGTTCCGCTCGGGTTTAAGATACAACTTCCTTCAAATATGAAGATGCTGATTCTGCCACGTAGTGGCATGTCGGGCAAAGGAATGTTGTTAGATGTTTATTTCCCTTCTTGGCTCCTTCATGGCGACTATCTAGGCAAGGTTAGAGCAAATCTTGATGTAATTCTCGGTTTGATTGATTGCGGCTATGGCGAAGAAGTCCATGCTATAGTCAAGTCGGGCAGATGGAGGCTAAAGCATCGCATCATGCGTATGCTCGGTTTCAAGTTCGTTATTCCTTATACCCAACGCATCTGTCAGGGTGCCTTCACTTACGTTCCAGATACTAACTTGGAACTTGGCAAGGTAACCGGCACTCGTAGCGGTTTAGGATCAACAGATAAGAATTAGTTTTTAGCGTTATTTTTCATAAATTTGAATTTATTTTTCCTGCTCGTCCGTGAGGATAGGCAGGTTTTAAAAAAACGAAATCATGAAAAAAAATATCAGACAGAATTTCTTCAATCATATCAAGAAGGTACTTGATATAGTTGACAAGATGGGGGATGAGGCAAAGCATTTTCGCTGCATCGTCCTCATGGGTGACAGAACCATTCCGAAGGCATACGCATTCATGCACGCATCGCCCGAAGACCTCAAAAACCTTATCTTGAACGCAATGCGTAATAGCGACCAGTTCACCTACGCTACAGCAAGAGCATTCGAGGAATACGATAAGGAACTGAGAGAAAAAGAAGAAACTTTAAACAAAGATAAAAATGAAGAAAATCCTATTCAAGACACTTAAACTGCAAAATTTCTGTGGCATCCGTGCCGGAGTCTTCGATTTCGGAGAAGACTTAACCGTTATCTCGGGAGACAACGGAAGAGGCAAGAGCACTATCGGCAATGCCATCATGTATACATTATTCGGTACTGATACCAACGGCATGCAGCTCGACATCAAAACCTTCGATGAGAATCACAATATTATCAAGGAGATAGAGCATTCATCCGAGTTGGTTATGTTGGTAGATGGTGATGAAATCTCGTTCAAGCGAGTTCTGACAGACAAGTGGAAAGGTGATAAATGCACCAACACCTTCAAGTACTATGTTGATGGAGAATTGACTACCGCCGGAGATTTCGACAAAGTAGTTAACGACATCTTCCAAGAAGACCCATTTGCGTGGTGCATCTGTCCTAATCTGTTCCTTGATATGACTTGGCAGAATCAGCGCGCATTCCTCCAGTCGTTGGCAGGTGACATTTCTGTCGAAGACATCACGAAGGGCGAAGAGAAGTATGATTATCTTGTTGAACTCCTCAAACAGAAAGATATTGATGCCATCCTTCACCACCTCAAGCACAAGCGTACAGAAGTTCAGAAAGAACTCGATGCGGTCCCTATCAGACTTGCCGAACTCGACAAGACCCTTCCACCAAAGCAGGATTGGGAGGCCATGGAGAAAGAAAAGGCTGAGCTGAAAGAAAAACTGATAGAGATTGTCAACAAGATTCAGCAGATTCGCACAGGTGGAGCAGACAGAGTTCGCCTTGACGCAATCAGAAAAAAGATTGAATTTGCCGAAAAACGCAAGCGAATGATGGAGCAGGGCGCAGATAAGGAGTCTACCGATAACATGACCAAGCACCAAAGCGATGTTCTCAACGCCAACGCAGCCTTCAATAAGGCAGAATCTACGGTTGATAACCTCAAAGCTGTCATGAGTGGCTATCCTACCACCGAGGTTCAGATAAACGCTCAGATTGAAGAGTGCAAGAAGAAGGTTAGCGACTTAAACAAGCGTAGCGATGAGATTGCCAAGCGCACTTGGGAATGGAACGATAAGGAAGGTTTCTGCCCTCATTGCGGACAGGCTCTCCCTATTGGTGATGTTCAGCTCCTTAAACAGGAATCTCAGAACCTGTTCAACTCTCGCAAGGCAGAGGATATGAAGGAACTCAACAATGAGTTTGCCAAACTCCAAAGCGCATACACCGAACTCAACAAAGAGTTGGATAAACTGAATGATGATCGTCAGACCACCACAAACCAGCTTGTCAAGGCTCACCAAGTCCTCTCAGAGGCTGAAAAGCATAAGGCAGATGTTGATGCAGATGTTCCTAACACCTACGAGGAGATTCTTGCCTCCAAGGAAGAGTATCAGCAGGTAGTGAAAGAGATTGGCGAGTTGCAGGCAGAACTCGACAAACCATCCGATAGCAACGAGGATAACGATAAGTTGCTTCAAGCACTCGATGAAGAGAGAAAGCCGCTCGCTGACAGATATGATGAAATCATCGAACACCTCGCCTCAAAAGCATCTTACGACAATACAATGGCTCATATCGAAGCAGCACAGAAGGATAAAGCCATCTTTCAGGAGCAGCTTGATGATATTGATGATAAACTCAACATCACAAACGAGTTCTATCAGTTGTCTTGCAAGGCTCTCGAAGATAAGGTTAATCAGCACTTCCGTTTCGTAAAATGGAGTCTGTTCCTTCCAAAACTCGATGGTGAGAAGAAACCTTATTGCGAATGTTATCACAATGGTGTGCCTTACAGCCGCCTCAATGGTGCTGCAAAGGTGAATGCCGGAATCGACATCGCGCGCACTATCGGTCAGTTCTATGATGTATCGGTTCCTGTCGTGCTCGACGAATGCGAAAGTGTTAACCATCCGCTCAGTACAGGCGGTCAGCAAATCCGTCTTGTAGTATCAAATGATGATAAACTGAAGGTTGAGCATATTTCGCTTTGATCATAAAGGATTGAAACATATCATGCAAATCAAGACGAAGTTCGATATAGGTGATGCAGTCTATCTGCTCGACGGGTACAAAATCCGACGTGCAAACATCGTTGGCGTATTCTTTCAGCAGATAGGCGAGGCACCTTGCTCTATTCAGTATAAGTTCGCAGTTTTCCCAACAAGGAAAGAAAGCGAAGTGTTTAAAACAAAAGAAGAATTAATCAAACATATAAGTAAATAAAAATCATGGCAGAAACTTTAAAATTAGAAATGTCGGTTGACAAAGACCTTATCAAGGGAACTCTAGCATTAGGGGAAGGCATGAAGGACGGAACGGATTCGGGCCGCATAAAGGAGTGGTTAGATAGCCACGATAGAGTAGAGATTGATCCAGTAGAACTTTTTCCGGAAAGTGGTGAAATCAATCTTGCTTTGGGAATAATAGCCTTGGCTGGTATCGCTAAGGAATTAATCAATCATAAAGAAGAGGAGAAGTAATCATGGCAGATACAGCAGTAGCAAAAGCACAGCCTTCTCAGAAGGCAGTAGCAGTTAAGAACTTTCAGGAGGTAATGAACAATAGTTATTACCAAAGCCTGTTGCAGAGTTCACTCAAGGAGAACAAAGGTGCTTTCTGTACCTCACTTATGGAAATCTTTTCATCCGATGAAAAGTTGCTCCAGTGCAAACCTAATGATTTGATGGCTGAGGCTCTGAAAGCAGCCTCCCTTCGTTTGCCTCTCAATAAGCAGTTAGGACAGGCATATCTCCTTCCGTTCAAGAACAAAGGAGTAATGACTCCTACGCTCGTTATCGGTACGAAGGGTTATCTCCAGTTGGCTATGCGTACAGGAAAGTACGAGACAATCAACGCTGATGTCGTATACGAAGGCGAGTTCAACCATTACGACAAGGTTACAGGAAAGCTTGACCTTTCGGGTGCTCAGATTTCTAATACTCCAATCGGCTACTTCGCCTACTTCAAGAAGAAGGATGGTCTTACCAAACTTCTCTATATGACACTTGATGAGGTATGCCGGTACGCAAAGCAGTATAGTCCTACCGTTAAGTTCAGCGATAAGGTTGATGCAGAGAAACTGAAGGAAATGGCTCTCAAGCAGGCTGCCAACGGAAGTGGCGAAGGCGTAGGATGGTATTCCAACTTCGAAAGTATGGCCATCAAGACTGTTCTCAGAAGACTCCTGTCGAAGTGGGGAGAACTCTCTATCGAATCAAATGACATCACGAACCTTGATGAGGCTCCTTCTGCCATCGTTCAGCGTGATGAGGAGTTTGCCGAGGCAAAGAACGTTATCACGGTCAATGCTGATACCGGTGAAGTCGTGAATGCAGAGGAAGTACATGATGAGCAGCCACAGGCTCAAAAGTTTAGTTTGAGTTAAAATAAAAATAAGTCTTATTATGAAAAAGTATATTGGAACAAAGGTAATTGACGCCGCACCAGCGTGGCGAATTAATGGTAAAGTGTATCTTAAAGATGAACCTCAGCCTGATGTAAAGAAATTGTCATTAGAAGATGGCTACAAGGTTATCTATGAAGGCGGCTATGAAAGCTGGTCTCCAAAAGACGTATTTGAAAAAGCTTATCACGAAGTTGAAGTAATGAGCTTTGGTGGGGCTATCAACTGCTTAAAGGCAGGTATTGCAGTAAGACGCAAGGGTTGGAATGGTAAGGGCTTATTCGTCGTAAAGCAGGTTCCTGCCCACATAGAGGCAGACATCATTCCTAAGATGCAGTCACTACCTCAGTCTGCTAAGAATATATTGATGAGCCGTGAGAATCCTCACATCGACTACACCAATCAGATGCTAATCATCAACCCAGATGGCAGAGCTGATTCTTGGGTTCCTTCTTCATCTGATGTATTTGCGGAAGATTGGGAAGTTGTAAATGATGAGTTACTTCCATCATTGTCATGTGAGAGTCGTATTGAAGTAGAAAGTTAAGTATGAAGTTAATAGTCGTAAATAGCAATAGTCAAGGCAATAGCTACGTACTGGAGTCTAGTAATGGTCAGCAGCTCTGTATAGAGGCAGGTCGTCCGTTGCAGGAAGTAAAGAAAGTTGCAAACCTCAAAACATCAAAATGCGTGGGAGTGATTATCAGTCACTCCCACGGCGATCATGCAAAAAATGCCAAAGACTTTCTGAGAGCAGGAATCGATACTTACTCTACCGAAGAGTTATCCGAGAAATGCAAGGGAGTAAAAGCTATGCTTAAAGACCAAACCTATCATCTTGGTGCTTTCAGCATAACCCCGATGAAGGTAGAACACGATGTGCCTTGTTTCTCTTTCCTCATTCATCATCCGGAAATGGGAACCATGATGTTCTTTACCGATTGCTACAATATGGAAAATGTAGTTCAGGGGTGCCGGTACTTCTTGGCAGAATGCAACTATGATGATTCTCTTCTCGAAAAAGCCGTAAACGAAGGCAAGACGATAGTCAGCCAAGCCGACCGCATCCGTCTTTCCCACATGAGTCTGGCTCACTCTATCGAGTATCTCAACGAATGCAAGGCAGCCAATACCGCCAAGCGCATCGTCCTCATTCATGGTTCAGCACGCCATCTTAACCCCGATGTTGCCGTAAACAAATTCCAGCAGGTCCTCGGTGTGCCAACCGACTATGCTTGCAAGGGTTTAGTAATCAATCTAATGTAATTATAATAATATGAGTGTATACAATCCTAATGATCCTCGTGAATATTTAGCTATCGTGAAGGCTGTTCAGAAAGCTAAAGAATGTGGGTATAAAATCGAATTAAAGAAGTTTCACCCCATTCAGACCGATAAGCAGTCTTGTTATCTTCACTTCATGATTAGCTATCTCGCCCTAAAACTAGGGCAGACCTTCTACGAAACGCTTCGTGATATTCAGCGCAACGTTTGCAGCTGCATCTTCTATACCGATGAGGTAGACAAGACAGGCAACCGCAAATACAAGCCTCTCACTTCCCTCAATACAGCAGAGGCTAGCAGCGTTATCCGAAACGTGATAGATTATGCAAATGTCCGCAGTATCATGATTCCGGAACCCGACGACCAAGTTGGTTTGCAGTATTGTAAGCGAGAACTCGAGAACTCGGGTGCCGGTTGGGTATAAATCATCAAAATCATATAGCTTATGAAAACGTTAAAGGAAATCCATTCGGAGGCTACTAAATATTCGGAAAGCGAACCTCTTCAAGATGCTTTTGTAGCTGGTGCAAGATGGGCGCTTACGGGTAAGTATTACAAGCCTTCTGAGTTGTTCAACAATAATGCCGAAGTGGAGACGGTAGACTTGGAGGTTGAAGAATCTTCTGCTATCATCCAAACTGAGCCAGCTCCAACATTTGAGGAGTTTTGGGAAGCTTATTCTTATAAGAAAGGTAGAAAAAAGGCAGAAGAAAAGTGGAACAGACTAAAGCTAGCCGATAAATTAGCTTGCATGGCAGCCGTTCCTGCTTACGTGGCATCGACCCGCAAGCCGACCGACCCGATCGTACCTCATGCTAATATACCCTTCCGCATGCATCCACTCACTTATCTGAATGGTGAAAGATGGAAAGACGAAATAGAAACACCTGTAAATTATGAACAACAACGGAATATCCAACGTTCAGAGCGCGCTGCCCGACTCATCGCGAGTGCCTATCATCAAGGATAAGGCAAACTATCAGCGTCCTGCAACCTTAACTGAGGCTATAACGAAGAATAAGGAAACCATGTTGGATATTCAGAAACGTGGTGGACTAAGAGACCTCGTAGGATGGGTAACAGGACGACTGATTGACCTTCTCTATTATCTGGGCGCCTACGATAATGCAACAGATTATCAGATTCAGTTGCTCGCTCAGCGTATCTGTACAAAGTATTTCTACATAACTCCTGCCGAACTTGATTACTTCTTCGTAGCATTCACCAATGGCGAATACAACAAGCTCATCAACAACGGTAAAACCATCAATCCTCAAGATATTATGAGAGGATTGATAGCTTACGAGGCAGACCTGCTGAAGGAGCGTGGAAGGGTAGAGGACGAGCGCAGAAAAGAAGAAGAGCGCCTGAAAGCGATAGAGGATGCAAAGAAACCTCATGGCATAGAGGCTTGGCGAAACTACTGCAAGTCGAAGGGTTTAGACCCCGATACGCATACATTGCCATCAGTCAGCCTCCACGATGTCAATAAGGAACTGAACATCCAAAATCGTGGAAGAATGTTAGACTTAAGATAAACAAACAATAAAAAATGAAAGTTATGAATACATTTAAAATAGATGTTATCATTGCGCTATCTATCTGTGTGGTAGCTATAGCAATCATCGTTGCAGACCGCATCAAATACCGCAAGTACTATTCTAGTAAAGGTAAGATGGTGGTCCTTCGAATCAATAATTCAGAAGTTAGGGACCGCCTTAACTCAGAGGGATTATTTCTCTGCCAATGTGCATACTACAACACCCACAAGTATCTCTACACCATCGAAGGTGATCATATCTGTGGTTTTACCGAAGAATGCACCCATCTGATAGAAGATGCAATCAAAAACCATCAAGAGGTAATTGATTGTGATATTGATGTCAGCAAGTTCGTGAGCGAGGTCAAGAAGTTACAACAGGAGTATGAAACTAAAGAGGAGGAGTAGATATGGAATTAGTTATCAAACCATTTCATTCATTACCTTGCCATTTGGAGGTATTCACCATAAATGGAAAGGATGCCGACCAATATGATTTTGGAGATATTTTCGACCATAATGAAGAAATTAGAGAACCTTATGGTTGTGGTGATATGCACTTTGATTCAAAGCCTCCAACAAAGGAAGTGCTTTATAAGTATCGCATAAAGCAGAAGAAGAATATTATAACATCTGCAACGAATTGGAATGCAAACTACGCGTAGGTAGTTGCGGATGGTGTATTTAACGCCTTCGGGCATAATTTTAAAGATATGACAAAAGAAGAATTAAAAGTAAAGGTTGCCAAGCAACTAAGCATTATCAATGATGCTAACGATGAGATTTGTTCTTACGTAAATGATTACATCGAAAGTCTTCCATACAAGGTTGGCGACAAAGTTAGCTGCTCTAGATGTGATGTTTGTTGGATTGCAAGCATCGTCCCTAATCGAGGTTACGGTGGCTATAATGGTGAGATTGAAGTAAGAATCAACCCTGCTAAGAAAGATGGCACTCGCTCCAATAGAGAGTTTGTACTACGGAATATGGAAATTGATAGTATCAAGAAGATTGATTAACTATCCGTAAGGATATAAATATAAGTAATATGCCAACAGGATTTACAGCACCAATATATGATGGTGAAGATATAACATTTGAGCAATTTGCAAATAGTTGCTTGCGCAACTTCGGTATATACCTGAGATTTGAAGGAAAATATCCTAACCTTAGTAGATACGAAATTCCAGACAAGATATGTCCTAGTGATTACTATAAAAAGAAATACGAAGAGGCAAAAGCTGAGTACGAAAAGCATCTTACAGCCCCTAAGACAAAGGAAGAACTTGAAGCTGAGTATCTTTCTTATGTTAATGATGTAATCAAGGGAAACGAGGATAGATTGAAAGAGAATGTAGCTCTCAAAAACAGATACAATGCAATGCTATCCAAAGTTAGAAGATGGACTCCGCCATCCAAAGAATACGAGGGTGTTAAGAACTTTATGGAAAGCCAATTAATTGATAGTTTAGATTTTGATTGCAGCCAAGTTTATGTGGAGAATATCATCCCTAAAGATAAGTGGATTCAAAAACAAACTAATCGCACTGATTTAATAGAGTCTATGAAGTATAATTTGGAGCAGTATAATAAATCTGTAGTTGCTGCCGAAAAGGATACCAAATGGCTCAAAACATTTTCAGAAAGCATAAAGAAAGTAACAGAGTAATTAACTGTCCTTATAGAACATAAGGACAAGTAATATGAAAAAGATTATTTTGGCAGCCTTGGTCGTTGCAAGTTTGTTCGCTTCTTGCTCTAGCGAGAAGACTTTTAAAAAGAAAGATGGCTCTACGATTACAGCAAAGCCTTATGGCTGGGCTAGTAAGGAAAACAAAGTAGAAGGTGTTAACTACGAGTTGAATGCTCCAGATGTTGTAGTATCTATCATCTTTGCCCCGTCTGTTATCGCTCCAGCTTTACTGACGGCTTATGATGTTTGGGAACCAGTATCATATACTGAGCCATCTAAGTAACTAACCACCCTCTCCCTTTTACAGGAGAGGGTAAAAAGAAGAGAATATGGCACAAGAAGGATGGATATGCCCTAGATGCGGAAAGGTAAACGCACCTTGGGTAATGCAATGTTCCTGCAATAGGAACACTCAGATAATACCTAAAGTTGGAGCTCCTTACTATGAAGGAGACCAAGCAACGTGTAACGCAAAGGAGAATAAGCAATGAGTAAAGAAAAAGCTATTAAGCACATTAAGACTATAAAGGCTTATATTACTTGCCTTCATGCAGATTTATCAAAAGGTAAAAAAATAAAGCCTTTCGGTTTTGCATACAATTTAGCAATACAAGAATGTGATAAGGCAATTAAAGATTTGGAGGACTAGAATATGGAGAAAATTTGTAAAGGAGAAATTCAGAGATTGCTGCCTATTTTTCAAGCAATGGCAGATGGTAAGACTATCCAAGTCAAGTATGGCAATGGTTGGATAGATATAGATGGTGACGAAGATGGCTTAAATCTTGATTCACTCATAGACTGTCAAGATTGCTATCGCATCAAGCCGGAGTCAAAGTATCGTCCATTCAAGAATGCAGAAGAGTGCTGGGCTGAAATGCAAAAGCATCAGCCGTTTGGGTGGGTGAGAGGTAACAATTGCTTCTATAACATAGTATCTGTTAGCAATATAGATGTGAGTATGGCAAACGTTAGTGGTGATATTGTAATATTAAATTTTAGTGATGTTATTGAAGACAACACATTTGCCGATGGTGCTACATTTGGTATTAAAGTGGAGGAATAGATTATGATTCAAATACACAAACACGACAAGGGTGAATTGTATTCTATATACGGTTTCTTCATTGACCCCGACAAAGATGTATGGGTTGACAAGAAACAACTTATGGAATTATACAATGAGATTAAGAAAATAAAAGTGGAGGAATAGTTATGAACAAAACAGATTTACATTCATCATTACTCTTCCTGATGATTAAACTGGAAGATGCAAAGAGCAACCCAATGCACGACAAAAACTTTGTTTCTGCATTGACGGAAGTGCTCAGATATTTCCGTGATAACGGAGAGTTGAAGAAAGCCTATGAGCATCAAAAGGATTCATTGGCAGATATGGCTAATAGCCCTTGGGCGAAACTGGTAATTGGCATGCTTACCTCAAAAATGCAAGAAGACAAAGTTGATGTAGAGTTACCAGACATTGATGCTCTAATAAAGGAGAGTTCTTCTGATGAGTTCATTGAAAAGAAAATAAATGAAGTTCTTGGTGATGAAGATGTAGAACTTAAAGAAGAATAGTTATGACTAAACCTTACAGAATCAAGCATAAGGCTAGCGGATTGTACTACCAGCCTGCAGAAATCATAATAATCTTTCCAAGAATGGCAAGGTATACATGACAAATAACTCACTATTGATGATAACTAATAGCTATGATTATATAGCTATTAGTGTTAGAAAAGGAACGAAGGTACATGATATTTTAGAAAAGAAAATGCCCTTAAAAGGTATAGAACGTTCCTCTGGTGCAGAAGTTTGTTATTATGTTCCAAAGAGTGAATTTGAAAAAGAAGTATTATAGCGTATGAAACAAAGAATATTAGATATGTGTTGCGGATCTCGTATGTTTTATTTCGATAAACAAGACCCACAGGTTCTTTTTACCGATATAAGAGAATATCACGACACCTTGTGTGATGGGCGCAAACTAGACGTGCAACCCGATATGATAGCCGATTGCACAGATTTGCCATTCGAAGATGAGACATTCAATATGGTAGTATTCGACCCTCCTCATCTGCTAAAAGTAGGTCAGAACTCTTGGTTATGCAAGAAGTATGGTAAGCTGCCCGAAAATTGGCAAGCATTCATCAATGATTCTATCCATGAGGGCATGAGGGTGCTGAAAACAAACGGAACTCTCATTTTCAAGTGGAACGAGCAACAGATAAAGGTAAGTGATGTACTGAAGGCAATCACCGATTACAAACCGATATTCGGACATCGTACCACCATCAAGAACCAAACTATTTGGATGGCATTCATGAAGTAAATAACCACAATCCCCACCCAGCTATCACAGCCGAGTGGGGATTTCTTTTTGCACGAAACAATCTAACTAAACCTAATTAACACAACTAATAAAAAATGAAAAAAAGTAAAATCTATACCAATCTATCTATATATTCGTCTAAATCCTTTTCGTACCATACTAGCTCAGTCCATCCTTTCCGCTTTTTACCCTTTGGCAGCCTGCCTTCCTTGACAAGCCGGTCAAAGGTAGCCCTTGAAACATGAACGTAGCCGCATGCCTCAGCTTTACTGATAGGCTCATCCTTGTTGGCGATGCGATGCAGAAAATCTAGCATAAAAGCATTTTGCTGCTTGCTCGTCAAGCACCTTCCGCTCTGAATCCGCTCATGAAATTCCATCAGGAGCGAATCAATCATCTGCAGTTCTTCGCTGATCTTCGCCATAAGCTAGCATTTTTTGTTACGATACCAGAGAGTAAACCCAATCGCGCAAACCGCTAGGATGAACAGAAAGGTAATATAGCATCTGCCAAGCGACATCAGCCTCTGCTCGTTCTTTGTCAGTTGTCGCTCAATAGGATAAGGAACGGAGACGGAATCCGTCTTGATAATCGTGTCCGTCTTCACCTTATATATATTGCGATACCGGTCCCGATAAACCACCTTGTTATGAAAAACCGTATCACCCTTCTGAAAAACATACACCGAATCCTTCATGTAGATACTATCCAACTTGGCAAAAGTATCAGTCTTCACGATGTATTCAGTTCTAACAGAAGGAACCTTGATATACTCCTTCGTCTTGCAGCCAGCAAAAGCCAACAGGATAACCCCAATCACCAAGCCGATGCAAGCCCATTTCCAAATCCTTATATCATACCATTTCATAAGCTATATCTCTTTGTATTCAACTTTAGCGTCAAAGCAAGGACACTCCTTGATTCTCTCCCAAGGATCCACTACGCCGTTATGGTTCTTGTCGGGCGAAATATCCCTGTGCCCCAAGATTTCAGCATTCGGATATTTCTTTTTCAGCTGAGTAAGCAGAGTAATAAGTGATTTCTTTTGCTCCTCAGTTCTGTTGTCTACAGCCTTTCCCTTCTTGTCAATGCCGCCAACATAAGCGATGTTGATAGCCGTAGCATTATATCCCTTAACGCCATTGCTAACCATTTCTACCGGCAGCATCTGGTGTATCCCACCATCAGCAGTAATCACGTAATGATAGCCGGGGTTATTCCAACCTTTGCGCTTAAACTCATCCCAAAGCTCCTTCACGCCCCATTTCTGAGAAGAGGCACTGCAATGAACAAAAATTCTCTTAATCAGTCTCATTTCTGCTCCTCCTTTCCCTGCTCCTTCATAATCTCAGCAAAAGCTCTAGCCAAGTCTTCTTTGTTCTCCAATAGAATACTAACCGTCTTCTCCTGCTTCCGTATCTCAGCCTTCTGCCAGCTCTTCTCCCTCACGCTCACAAATTCGCAGAACACGCAATATCCTGCCCATATCATAGAGAAGACAGGGAAGGGGAGAACCGTACAGGCTATCAGGTCTATGCAGACCGTCACCATAAAGGGAGAGAAGTATTTCCTCGCCTTGTCGCAAGTCTTCTTAAATCCTGTACTTGTCGTAGCCAGTCCGTTCTCCTTCGCTTTCTTGATGCCGAAGAACAGGTCCACGCCCATAGAAATGATAAGAGCACCCATGCAGATGGCAATAATCAATGCCGATCTGTACAGGTGCTCTTGTAAAAATGTATGTACTATCTCTGCCATATACCATTATTTTTGATTAATGGCTACAAAGATAAAAGGCTTTTCAATAGCTTTTGCCGTGTTCCAACTTAGCTGTTCATGTACCACCAGATTTTATCTGTCGGGTGGTTTGTCGATTCGTCACAGAGGAAACTGATAGCCAGTTCCGAAATCCTTTTTCTTGTGGTATCTTTGTTCTTCGACCATTTGCCCACCACGTCTATATGGTCAGCATACATCTTATTCATCGTTACCGCAAAATCCCAAAAGTTGTAGTCCGGTATATTCCAGGATAACCTTTCATAGTCCTCCTTCAGTTCCTCAAACCCGAAGTAAGGAGCATACTTCTTGTGAACATCATCATCAAAATAATAGATGTTGGCGATGCAGGCTCTGCCCAGTTGCTCGTCATAGTGATGCCTTCTTTCCATCCAGTACAGCAGATTCCTCTGCACAATCCTCTCTTCTTCCTCAGTAAACCCGCACTCATCGTTTCTTAGCATTCCGAAGGCAGATTCTGCTATTCGATAGAGCGATTTTGATAAATCCATAAGCGTAAAGCATTAAAGTGAATATGATAAACACATGGTGCATCTCCAACTGCTCGGGAGTGATGAGCCAGTGCTGATAATACAATCTGATAGCGTTTATACCGAAAAAATAGAAGAACGGAATGCGGAAAATCCAGCAGTATCTGAAGAAGTAACTTACCGGTATCATGGTCAGTGGCATATAAATGTATGCCAGTACATAAATCCAGATGATGCAGTTTCCGTTGAAATCGGTATCTACAACTGTTGGTCTAGGGATAGTGACCATAGTCCCATACGCCGTACCAGTGACCTAACATCAATGGTATGGGTGCCCACTTTGATAGGAGTTCATAGAATCTCCAAATCTTCCTACTCAATAAGCCTTCCATTACTAAGGCTTCCTCCTCTTCCGAGAGAGGCGATTCCTGTTTTGTTCTCATTTTGTTATGATTTTATGGTTTAGTTTTACTTTTTGCTAACTTTTTCTGAGATTTGTATCTCATTTCGTTGCAAAATTAAACTTTTTCTTTCGTAACGCAATGAAAACCAGCCTAATATTAAACTTATTTAAATCTTTATACGCTTATTTGGTCATATTCTAAATAATTAGTATATTTGCATCATCTTAAAGCGACATTTATATGGCAAGAGCTAATTACGAATTGATTGACAGACAGAGGGATGATCTGATGAAGGCGTATCGGGAGATAGCTCCTAATTGCCATTCCCAACAGGAGGCTTGGGAAAAGGTGGTTCATTCTCCTGCTCCGAGATACTATGTTTCTCCCAAAAGAGCTTGGGATATACTCCGCAGAATGGCAGTCGGCGATTTCTCTAAGGTGGATAGCATGAAGCCGATTCGGCAGAAGTTATACTATACGCTGTTCAATAGGATGAACGAAATGACGCAGCGCAAGGAGTTCGTGGGCAAATCTTTATGGTTTATCTGCCAGTTCTTGGTATCTGAGCCTGCACCAGAGTTCTTTATCCAGCCAAGCAATCTCAAATTCATTTTCGCTTACTATAAGAAGTATGGTAAAAATTACAGAGAAATGGACCTTCGTAAGAAGAAACTTTCGAACAAAGCTGGTGCTTAGCATCATCTGCCTAGTTCTGTGTACTTGGCATATCGGTTTCTATCCCGGCTGTCTTTGGCAGAATCATATCCTGTATAGCTTCTTCCATGTCAACGGCTTTCATCTAGCCGTAAACCTTCTGGTGCTATGGCAGATAAAGAACGATATGAAACCAGTCACTTCTCTGGCTGTTGCCTCTGCCGCTAGTCTGCTGCCCATGTATGTTAGTCAACCTACAATGGGTCTTTCCGGTTTCCTCTTTTCTTCCTTCGGTTTGATGTGGGGTAGGACAGGGAGGTGGAAAGAGGCTCTAAAGAAAGCGATGCCGTTCATCATTTGCACCATGGCCGTGCCGAATGTCAACGGTCTGCTTCACTTTTACTGCTTCGTTTTAGGTTACATCGTATCGTATTCTATTAAATATATCAAGATCAGATAACACACAAAAGAATCATGTTTTTAAAAATGTATTTCATAACTAATTTTAAAGGCGGTCACTCGTGATGAGCAGTCGCCTTTTTCATGTTATCATAAATTAGCGCGTATGAAAGAATTATCTCATTTTGTCTTCTCGTCTGCTTTGTACCTCTACTATACTGCCGGCAAAGGCATCAGTAGCCTTAAAGTTCTGCAGCGTATACTTGAAAGTAAAATATTTCCAAGGCTTACCGCCGACGCTAGGTAGCTTGCACCAGTGCTTGCAGTCGTTGCTTCCGTATATCTCCAGTCCAATCGTACCTTCATCCGAATCAAACAGATGCTTCACCGCTCTCAGCGATTTCAAGGTCATACTGCCGCCCAGCTTCAAAGGTCTGGTAGTAAACGAACCGCTATAGTTCTCCGTATCTTCGTTGATGTCTGGCTTTGCCGTGAGTGAGTAGACGTTTCCGTTAGTATCTTGTATCAGATTATCAGGATAGTCATTCACTACCGCCTGTGCCTCTATACCGCTATTCACCATCGAGAAGGTCTTATCCACCATATTATATATATATTGGTAAGATTTCCCCTTGCTGAATATTCTCAATATAGAATCTCTGTAATCGTAGGCGATAAGGCATCCTTTCAGAAAATCCAGAAACTTGCCTTCCCCGAAGGTTGCAAAGTTTCTCGGCACTCTTCCCCTCATCTGTTCGCTCATGCAGGCTACGCTGCCACCGCTTGCAGCCATCAGTCCCTTCTTTGCAGCAAAGAACACAAGTCTGTCTGTTGGCACCAGTGGCGAATCCTCGTTACATACCTCTCTTGATATTGGATAGGCTCTACTATAGAGTCCTTCCGAGTTAACCGACAAGCCGTAGATACCTTCATCCGTAAATACCATCAATGGATATTGACCAAACTGTCCTTGGCTAACCGCCTCCGTATTGGCAATAATTCCGAGTATCTTACCTGTTCCAACCGTATTATCTCCCGATGCCTCAAATACAAATGGGTTGTTGACTACTGATGTAAAAATCTGAGAGTTCAAATCTTCTATTTCATTATCTATACTAGGTAAGGATATATTATCCTCCCACTCAATAGTATTATCTGGTAGAGCCATTTTATAAGAACCATTTAATAAAGGGTGAGGCTGCAACTTACTCTTAATTCCTCTATTATTCTTAACATCATATACAATAACTTCGGTAGCATTTGGGTCAGGGTAGAAAAACCATCCGTTTAGCGTACACTTTGGAGCCTTACCTTCTTTAGATTCTACCCAACGTGACATAGAGCCAGATTCGATATGCACATAATATTTATAAGAATCAACATCTTCACCTTTTAATGCGCAAAAAGAACTAAACCCTTCAAACGGACTTCTGTATACTCCGATAGCGTTTAATCTTCCATTGTATGGATACATTTTTTTAAAAACATAATGTGCCCATCCGTAATAATCATCCTTTTTCAGCTGCTCCTGCGTTTCTAATGTTGATAGAACGCCATCATCTATTTTGAGAGCCGGGCTTACCCCATCTACATTTTCCGACATCACGCTAAGTTGCGATATTTTATAGAACACAGTATCTTTCTTTAATTCTTCTGCTATTTTATCCTTCGTTTTTAAACTAGGTATGATTCGCATACTTGGCTCATCCGTATAACCATATCTGTTATATTTATGTTCAGTATAATTATCAGGTCCAACATCATCATGCCACGTCATTCCATAAACCTCATCAAGGTACCCGAATTTCCAGCCTTTTTCTAATTTATAAGGCATTACACCCTTTGTGGCAAAAAAAACGATTTCTTTTACAATATCAACCCAGTCTTCTTTTTGAGGTATTGATACAGCCGCTGTTAGACTTGATCCATACAAGGTAAAGTAGGCTGTTGTGTTTCCAATATGCGAATGATGGTTGCCTGTAACACATGGGTAACAAATCACAGGATTTGAAATCCTGGCATAAGTCCCATCAAAGAGACGTAAGGCATACCTTGCATAAAAAGGAAAGCAGAAAAGTTTTTTTTCTTTTGCTTTATTTATAATAGATGATACATGACCAACAACAGCATCTTGAAATAAGTTTTCGTTGTTATCATTATCGTTTGTTATAGCATAAGCTTCGTAGTCTTCTTCTTTGACAGGAGTATTGTCATTTATCGTAACCGTTTGCTCTCCGAAATCACCACTATTCTTTATATATATCAACTTATGTATTCTACATACATTTCCAAAGTCGTCATAGCTTACTTTAAGTGTTTTGTGATTAACAAAGCCTTCGTATCTGATAGGTGTATCTGCTTCAATGGGCGTACTTGGTGATATAGAAAACACCACATTAGGTGTAGGAATCTCTGTACCTAAATCTTTATATTTTCCACCTTTAAATAGCAGATAATGCAAGCCTTCATTTGTCGCAACCGCAAGTGTATTACCTATACTTTTTACGTCGTAAACGGTTCCTACATTAAAACTTTTCGTTACTCCATCGGGTGGGCTTACGATATTTCCACTATCATCTTTGGTATACCAGTATATTTTTTCTGTACCATCATAAGTAATGATATTCTCATAGTCAGCCATCTTGTGAACGTACATGATCTTCTGCCCCGCAATCTTACCAATCTTTACAGGTTTCTGCACAGCCTTCATTTCTCCATCCTTAAAGATAAATCCGTCACTCTCCAGCAGTTCAGAATCATCTGAAAGCAAGTCGCTAGGCACATTTGTCATGCCCTTGCTAAAGCTCAAAGTCTTTCTTTCTAAGTTTCTTTCCATAATAATTCAACATTTAACACTTAACATTTAACATTGCCTTAGATTTTCGCCGCCGTATGAACACCATCGCCGCCACGGCTTCTTCTTTCCGATTTCTTCCAGCTAGGCTTCTCCATGTCCGTAAGACTCACAAAGAGACCGATGCCGGTACTCATTACCACATCATCATGGTTTCCGTTACCCACGATGTTACCCAAGCTGCCATCATCATGTCGCTCATAAATGCGCAACTCATGATACATTTCCTTATCTGGCTCCTCATACAGATTATCATCAATAAACTCTTCCAAGTTATCAATCACCTGCTGCTTCGTCAGCTTGTTGGTCTGGAAACCATACTTCGCCAGTACATTATCTTCCACATTCTCCGAACTGCTCGTTCTCTGATAAAGATTATCGTAGTAGTCAGCAATCTCCTGCAGAATAGTAAGGAAGTGATCACCCTCCGTATTATTATTCTTCTCTCGGTCGGCAGTATTACTCTCTATCACCAGCAGCGCATCATCGTAATAATGGGCTAGTGCAGCAGCCATCCATGCCAGCTTATCATGTCTTACATGTCCTCTGTATCTCGCTACCACCTTTGGTTTGCCCTTCACCGTAGGAATCATACCGAATCGGTCTATCACGGTCATAACGGTATAGTCCGATGTCGTACTCTTACCGCCAATATCCACGCTCACCAAGTATCTGTTCTCAACTTGCAGACAGTTTGGCACAGCCCAAATCTTCAAGTCTCCCTCGCCATCGTCTCTCAGCTTCACCTTCGAGTTCGGAATGGTATTATCATCCTTCACGCTGATGTTCACCACGATGTCGGCAGTAAACTTAGGGTCTTGCTTATACATAGCCTGCATGTCGTCTATAGAATAAGGATTAAATACCAGTCTACCAGAGTTTCTGAACGCATCTTCCTCATCAATAGGAGCCTCGGTAGCACATGCCGCATGACTGGTAAACTTGTTTCTATAGTTTCTGTACCATTCTATCGCCTCAAAGCAGGCTCCCTTCTGCCACATACGCCAGAAGAACTTTCCTGTCTCTCGGTAACCCTTCGGACAGGTGCTTCGGTCTCTGTTCTGCAAAAGCCACTTGGCAAATGCTCTTCTGTTCTCTACGGGAGTCATATCCTTCTCAATAAAGAAACAAGGAATAAAGAGGAACGAATAAGCATCATTATTCTTTGGGTCCATTGCCAACTGGCACTTGTCGTAGAAGAAACCAGAGTTACCTCTACCGGTACTCTCAAATATCTCCACGTTATCTTCCAATGGGTCGATACCACCGGATATTGACGAAATCACACCCTCAGGATCATGCTCTGGCGTCTTCTTCCAGTATGCTACTTCCGAATAGTGGGCGCAATGGAAGTTACTACCACGCACCGAATCGAAGTTCTCGAAGGATGCTACGGTCAGCGTACTTCGTCTGATAGCCTTCACTCCGTCCGTTACTTGGAAATCGTCGGGAGAATTTTCGTATGGCGAGAACTGGAGTTTTGCGCCCTGATGCCCAACGGTCCACCCCGGTTGCCGCTCCAATGCCTTTCGGTACATCGCCTTAATCTTCTTGGCTGTATTCTTCTGCTGGGCTAACACAATAGCATTCCAACCATCGCGCCTATAGTCCTGAATCCATTTGATGTAAAGCTGTGATAGGGTAGAGCCGCCCCACTGACGTGCTTTCAGAATAACCACGAACACCGGTTTATGGGCATTCCGAAGGTCTTCCATGATCTTCAGCAACTTTCTCTGAGGATAGTTCAACTTGAAAGGTATCATCTTACCGGTCTTCTTATCCTCAATCTTATCGGTCACGTATAGGGCAAACTCTGGGTCTTCCATGAATCTCACCCTACAGATGGCGAAGGTAAGCATTTGGAAATGCTGGGCATCATCCTTCTGGCGCAGCACATAGTTGATGTAGTCTTTCAGACTGCCCATCTTTCTCAGACCTCTAAACAGAACCGATTTGGCTGTCTTCTTCGGGACCCACATCTTAGGTATGAAGAAATCGGACAGTTCAATCTTCACACGATGCTCAAAGTTATAGCATCCTTCGCCCGTCATAGGGTCATAGGTGCCATAAATCTCATCGTATCGCTCCTGATTTTCCGCTACGAGATTATCTGTTTCCTGTTCAGTTACTAGAGCCATCCGTCAAATCGTTTAGTTCCTCAAAATCAGCATCCTGTATCTCGGGTGCTTTACTTATATCCAGTACGTCTGCCTCGTCTTCATCCTCAACGGTTGTCATACCCAGTGCCATGAGCTGCTTGAAGTCAGCGTCTATTCCGTGGGTAACGCTCACTTCCGTCTGCTTTGGTATCATGTGCTTGGTAAGGTCTTTGTAGATGGTGACGTATGTCTTAGGGTCATACTCTGCCAGTTGGTTCATACAATCCTCAAACTGCTCCTGACTCCTTGCCAGCCAGTCTCTGATATATTCTTTTTGGGCACTCTTCCTTGCAGGGAGAAGTTTCTTCACCTTCTCCTTCTTCTCCTTCTGTATCTCCCTTACAGATTTAAATCCGTCCATTTCAAAATCTTCCATACGCTCGCTTTTTTATTATCCGAAGGGTTTCAGAGTATGAATCATACTGCCTGGCTTGGTTGAGTTGGCGCAGTCTATGATGTCTATCTCCAGTTCGTCCAGTTGGTTCATCTGGTCTATCGTCAGAGGGTCCTTGCTCGTCAGCGTGCGCATAAAGTATTCGTATAGCGAACCGGTCACGATATAGTCGTGTATCAGCTTGACGAGTGCATCATATTTGGTATCATCCCAATAGTCGGGAAATTTCAGCCATATCTCCTTCTCATCCCATTCTTTCAGGGCATTATCTCTTACCCTTCCTTGTGGTTTCATTACATAGGCAGACAGATTTGCTTCCACCTTATTAATATACTTATCAAACCATCGGTAGAAGAGTGGGCGTTCCTGGTCGTTCTCGCTTGTCGGAATGTCTTCGCCTTGCGTATCCTTCATGTTCCGTCTTGCTCTTCCTACCATGTTGGTGTTGGCATCAATATCATACCAGAGTTGGGTAGCATAGATAAAGATGTGCTTATCCCAATAGCCGTGCCCTGCTCTTCGAGGCTTCGGCAAGAAAGGATTTGGCTCGGGCTTCCATCCTCTCTCTCTGATAAAATGTGTTGGGTGTAACTTGTTAAACTCTGGGTAGCTCATATCTTAATATTTTATATTACTTAACTCCTTCCTCCTCAGTTACGATGGCATCGCAAGTAAACTCCAGCTTATCGCTATGTCTTGACCATAGCTTCACCTTGCAGAAACCGGTATTTACTGGCACTAGAGTAAAGGCTCGTCTGTCCCTGCATCGGTGTATCTCAACAATGCTTGGGTCTTCGCTTCTCGCCTCAATATCATCAATCGCTCCATCGTTGAGCGAATAGGATAGGGTAGCTTCCTCTCCCTTCTCCAGGGTTATCTCGCCTTCCACTCCCTCACCATTTACCTTTGCGGTCAGCTCGGTTGGGTAAGGAACGGTAGGAATCGTTGGACCGCTCATCACGAAACACTTCCTGATGGCTATCTCGTCTGATGCGAGGGTAGCTTGGTATGGCTCCGCTTGTTTCAGGTTTGTTGTTTTCAGCCACCACTGGTATATCATGTAGTCCTCCACGTATCTTGCCGATAACCTAGCCAGTGCGTCGGTCAGCGTTCCGTTGTAGCGTCTTGATACCGTTAGGGTGAACTCCACTATATCATCCGTTCCGCTTCCGTAGTAGATGGCGTTGTCGCCAATAGTCTGAGGTGTTGGCACAAGATAGTCTACAAAGATGGTCTTCAATACTTCCAGCGCTGTATCGAAGTCGTGGGTCAGCGTTCTTTCGTGTACCTCATCGTCGCCGGCAGCCTCGTTAAAACTTACTTTCGCTGCTTTCTCGTCGGCTGCTGTATCTATCTTTGCTTTCAGGTAGGTTGTCGACTTTACTGCCTCAATCACTACCGATTTAATAATTTGAAATTTTATGATCATAGCTTATCCTTTTTAGTCAATGATTACGTTGCCTGTCATGTCTGCCAGACTCTTGTTGCTGCTTGCCGGTGGGGTCTTGTGATATATTAGCTTGATGGCCGCTGCTATATGGTTCGCCATGTCCGCAGCATACTTCTGTGCCAGTTCTGCCTCAGTCATTCCCAATACTGCATTCGATACATAGGCTATCACATACCCCATGAAGTTGCCTTCAAACGGAACGGTAATGCCGTCTTCTCCGTCTGCCCACCTGCTGTTTTCAAACTTAATCACCATCACATCACCTTTCTTATAATAGGTAACTTGTGGCGCCAGTTCTGCTACAAATGTTTCTGCCGCAGCGTTGATATACTGCTTCATGATACCTTTCTCTTCCGAAGATAGGGTAGTCTTGGCAAACATTGTGTCGCCGTTCTTGTCTTTCAGACGTTTTCCGATGAGAGCGAAGTGTTTGTTCACCTCACTCATCACCTTCTCCGTTTCTATCGTTACCTGTACTTCCATACCTTATGCTGCTCTGTTATATCCTAATGCACTCTGTGCCTGTGCTACCGCATTCTGGTCTGCACCCTGCACGATTCCGTTCTCTACCTGACCGCCACCTTGCTGCATAGCCATTGCCTGTTGCTGCTGATACATCTGTTCGAGCTGAGCCTGCTGCTCCTGAACGCTAGCAAGCAACTTGTCGGCAAATGGTGCGTTGAGGTTCTGTAGATACTGAATGATGTTGATACCACCCATTTCAAGAAGCTTGTCAAGCGTATCGTTCTGCATCGTATTGAAGGCTGTCGTAGCTGCCGCATTCTTGATGCTGATCTTGAAGTGAATATCTCTTGCCGAAAGGCGGTCGTACTTGTAAACAGCATTGAAGTTCCGGTCGTAAACCTTCCTTCCGTCTTCGTAATACTGCTGAATAGTCATGCACTTCTTGGTTGCCAGCTTCTCCGTAAACACGTCCATGTCGGCAAGGATGGTATATAGAGACGTAGTTGCGTTCTGGCTTTCCTGTGCATATCTCGCTGCCGAAGTTCCTGCCGATGGAGTCTTACCCTGCAAAGCACCGCTTACGTTGGTTACTTCCCTAATCAGGTTCAGCTCTATCTGCAACAGTTCATTCGTACCGATATTCACGGCATTCGATGTGATAATTTCCGGTTTCGCATTCGGTGTCTTTACCGATGGCTTGTAGAATATCCATCCGTCATACTCTATCGCCTCTTCCATAAACTGCTCTGGTGTTCTGCCGTTAAGCACATTCGTAGGAATCATCTTGAATCCCTTGAAACTGCTTCTGATGGCCATGTCGTTCATCACAATCAGTCGGTTGATGTATCGCTGCTGGTCTATGATGTTGGCAAGAAACGGATGAATCTCTCCGTTGATATACGGATAGAGTTTCATCGTGAAAGGATGGCTCTTATAGTCGTATGGCGTTTCGCCCTGGCAGAGGATAGTTCCGTCTGGCGCCATATAGGTATAATACCAGTACTTATCTGCAATCTCCTCGCTGGTAATGTACGCTCTATCTTCTTCCGCTATACCCATTTCGTCATACTGCTGCTTGCGCGTCATGTTGTCGTTGCGTAGCTTCTGTATCATCGCAGTATCATCTAAGTCTATGCGGAAGTAAGCACCGGTTCCTGTAGTTGCAATAGGGTCAAAGCATTGCAGTCTTGGCTTGGTTTCCGTGGTCCATACCTCAATCACTCTAGAGTAATGTCTTCCCTTGTTGCTGTGGTCGAAACTGAGATTTTCCAACGCCTTCTCTTCGTTAAACTCATAGCCGTAGCTGTTATCGTCCGAAGGGTAAACATCAAAGATGGCGTTCAGATCATCTTCCGTAAGCCCATATTCCTTTTTAGCAAACTTCTGATACAAGTCTTCTCGGCTCACGTCATGTAGCACGCCGATAAGACTCACGTCGTTGTGCCGTGGGTCGCTTCCGCATTCAAAAAACATGTGGTCGGGTTCCATCGCGTCCGTCCATGAATCGGGCATTTCTAGTTCCTTAGCCTCCCAACTCTCTCTGACAAACATCTGACCGCCCATAAGGTAGTCTTTAATAGCGTGGTTCAGCACATCTTGCATGTACGTTGTCTGCCAGTTGCATTGCATCGTGGCACTCATCATGTCGCTCAGTTGTCGGGAGTCGCTATCTCTTGCAAAGCAGACTGGTTCCGTTCCCTGCTTGGCATAAAGACCGGCAATAGATTCCAGAATACTCACCATAATGTTATTGCTCATTGGTGTCTGGTTGCGCTTCTCCATATAGGTGCGCTCCGTCATTTCCTCCCAGTAGCCATGATGATATACTCTGATGGTGTCGCTCCATTGGTCGCCCATACAGTAGCGCATGGTTCTCGCTCTCGTTTCTCGCACACCGCTCAGGTTATTCCAGGCGTTTCTGCATCGGCTGAGTAGTTCCTCGTCTTTGCCGTGTTCTTGTCTTCGCTTGCGAGCCTTAACCGAGTCATACTTGTTATGTTGAGGCATCACTTTGCTAAGTGTCAGTATTCTTGCCTTTACCATATTTCTATATACATTATTAATTATAGGCGCAAAAATAGGCAAAATCATGGCTTTCTTTGCCGTGTTCCAACCAACCACCAAGCGCAAGGTTGGAGCACGGCAAAACTTCTTCAATTTATTTGCATTTTTGCCGAAAAGTTTCAAACAGTATAGAGATATGACAAAAGAAGAATTAGAACAGATGAATGCGGAAGGTGGCGCACAACAGGCTCCACCTGCTGAGGCTGCTACAGATGAAACTCCTGTAGAGGACCGCCCTAATCGCAAGGCTTTCTCTGACCGGTTCAAGAAACGCCATGCTGACATCGACTTCGAAGACAAGGAAGCACGTTATGGTGCCATGAATGATGATGCTGATTTGCTCGGACAGTACGAGGAAAGCGGCAAAGCGTTGTCTAAGGTATTCGATAAGCACAAGTGGTTGGCTGCTCTGGCGATGGATATGGAGAAGAATCCGGATGATAATCCGTTTGATGCGATGGCTCGCTTGGGTATTGACGTTAAGACGTTGCTTGATGATCCTGAAGGAGGCAAGAAACTCGCAGAGATTCTCGCCAAGCACAATGAGGACGTGGCTGAACAGAACGAGGCTACCGAGAAGGTTACTGCCAACATGCGCAAGTCGTTAGAACGCCTGATGAAGCTCTATCCCGATGATGCGCATGATATGTGGTCACAAATTTACGAGATTCACGACAAGGTAGAGAGTGGCGATATTTCAGATGACATTTGGAAGATGCTCCACAATGCCAACAACTACGATTCCGACATCACTTCGGCGCGCGACGAGGCGGCTATGCAAGCCCGAAACGAGAAGATTCAGAATAAGGTTCGCTCTTCCAGCACCGAAGGCATTCCTCCTTCACTTTCTAGTTCTGGTGCAGGAAATAAGCCTGTCAAAAAGAAGAATGAGCCGAAGAGCGGATTCTTCGAAGGTCTCACTTATTAATATTAATCCATAAATATATGTACAAAATGAAGAAAGATTGTTTCAAAAACTTTATGAGCGGTCAGTTCATCTTCAAGATGATTCTGATGCTTCTTGCCGTAGTTACTGGCGGCGGCGTTCTCGCTATGGCTGATACCGCAGAGCCAACTACTCAGATTGGTGACGAGGGTCATGAGCCATCAACCAAGGCTGATGCGGCAACCGAGCCTGTTGATCCTGATAAGTCAGACCGTTTGGCTCCGGGTGGTAAGGTAGAAGGTCAGGACTTGACCGGCACGCAGGCTTCTGCAACTCAGATTCGCAAGGGTGGTCTTGCCGAAGAGGATTGGGATAGTGAGGTAGAAAAGTATCGTCCTTTCCGCACTCCTTTGCTCCAGATTATCCGTAAGATTACCAAGAGTGTGCCTTGTAACGGCTACGAGAAGAAGCATGCCCGTGTCGGCGGTGATACCCTCGACGGTGTTATTACCAAGGCTATTGATGCTGCTGCTGCCGGTGGTACAATCAAGCTTACCAAATCTAACTTCTCGGGTTCATTGCTTCCTCTCTACAAGGGTAGTACCGTTATCGTTCCTTCTGTTGCAGGTTACGAGCGTGGTTCTAAGACAAAGGTTAGCGGTCGCTTGAATCTCCTGGTTGTTGAGAAGACGAAGGACGAGGTTACTTTGCAGGCGCTCAATGGTCCAGCTGAGACCGAAGGAACTGTTGGCGAAACCCTCGACTCTATGGGTTGCCCAGCTATCCCAGCTAATAGCCGCATCCTCTGTGCTTCTACCATCCTCTCCGAGAGCCAGATGAACGTTCCACCAGAGAACTACCAGCCTCGTTCAGAGGAGGTTTACTTGCAGAAGCGTGCATTCTCTATCATCTTTACCGAAGAGTTCGAGAAGATCAAGAAGAAGGCTCCTCATACCGTTGCTGATATGAAGGAAGATGCCCTCACCAAGTTCTTGCTTCGTCAGGAGCGCAGCTACCTCTATGGTACAAAGTTGAAGTTCCTCATGGAGACCAAGGACGGTGCTCAGGAGTATGCTTACTCTGCCGAGGGTATCATCAACCAGCTTACCAACTCTTATGGTATCGGCGACACCTATACCTTTGCAGACCTTATCGCTATCGCTAAGCTGATGTTCACCGACTTCGCTGAGTCTGATGAAATGTATCTCTTCTGTGGTAAGAATGCCATCGAACGCCTGATGAAGATTGAACTTCCTAAGGGTCGTGATGTCATGTTCTCTACTGTTAAGGAGTTCGACATCACCTTCAACCAGTTCAAGTGTAGTTATGGTACTCTCAACTTCGCTTGGGATAGCACTCTCGACTACATGGATTTGGAAGACTGCATGATTGGTGCCGACTTCAAGGGTGCTCGTCACTACGTCAAGGAGAAGAGCAAGGAGCGTACCAATGATTTGTCAAAGGACGCTTACGATCCACGTTTGGCTAAGCGCTACATGCACTGGGAGGCTGATTGTGTTGCTCTTCGTGGCTACAACAGTATCCTTGTCGGTCCAGAGAATAAGATTTCTACACTTGGTGCTTCTGGTGTTATCAACAACATTATCTCCATGAGCAAGTTGCCTGAGACTCCACGCGAGGGCATGATCGTTGCTTTGACTGCCGATTATGAGGCTCCTAATGCTGGTGATAGTGGTACAACCAAGTACGAGAAGGAGAATGTTTACATCTACAAGGGCGGTAAATGGGAACTCTTCTCAGGTCAGCTTATTGCAGCCTAGTGTAATACACCCAATAACAAGTGGCTGGCTTCGTGCCGGTCACCTGTTATTCTAAATAAATAATTAGCAAATATGATTAAGGTATATAGATATAATGCAAATAGAAATTCTGTAAGTCATATCCTTCAAGACAAGAATGGCGTAACAGTCCGCTACAACTTCGAACGTGGTAACGTAGTCACCAAGCAGAAACCGGAACTTATCTTGAAGAATGAGTATGCTCAGAATTTGCTCGAAAGCAGCGAACTCTTCACACAGGGGCTTGTTCAGCTCATTCGCTCTGAGGAAACCTTAGAGGACAAAATGAAGAAGGCTGAAGAACTGGCAGCAAAGTCTGCCGAAGAAACCAAAAAGGGACCTATTGAGGTTGCTTCTGTAGTTTCAGACGAAGACCTGATTGCTTTCGTCAACGAGGAAGACAAACGTGAGGGCTCCCGACAGTTCAAGACTTTAGCTAGTGCTTTGGAATGGGCAACAAAACACAACTTTGTTTTCCCAAATCACAAGCCATAATATATAATAAGGTGTAAATGAGTATAGAGGAAATCATAAAGGCGGTACGTTGGTGCATAGACGAGGAATCCAACAACACATCGGAAATCACCGATGAGAAGGATGATTTGTATATGGACAACATCATCAAGTCGAAGATAAACGATGCCCTGCATTGGATTGCCATTACGGCTGCATCATCGCCTGTTCTGTCTGACTCCAAGAGCATAGGCTCAACTTCCGATACTATTCAGGTATTAGACTTTGATTCCATTCACAACATCGGTGTTATCACCATGCCTTCCAATATGGAGATTATTACCATCAACCGTATTCGTGGTGCTTCTTGGTACAAAGCAGTTACTCCAGTAGAAGATACCGATGATGAAGCTCTTATGATGTATGATGATACAGTCAATGGTACCATCGATCGCCCACAGGCAGCCATCATGCGAGAGAATCCTATCAAGATTCTCATGCAGCCCAAGACTTCAACAGCGGTCATTACCTACGTGGGCGTACCTAAGTCTGTGAGCACAGATAATTCCACAACAGATGTTTCCATTCCTGACAAACTGAAGAATGCCTTCATCTACTACATCGCCTTTTTGCTCCTCTCTGCTTATGATGATACCAAAGCTAGTCAGATGTACACCATCGCCCTGCAACAGCTAGGCGTAAATCAAACCTCAAAATAAAGACGATATGGAGAATGTAACAGCTACATACGATGCCAACGAACTTGCATGGGTAACTCCAGTTCTCACCCTCCACCGTGATATTTTCCTAAGAATCACGTTAAAGGAAAAAGGAAAGGTGGTTATCCGTCAGTCAGATGATAAGGGATATTTTCCTTGCGTCCCGATACGTCGCCACAAGGACACCCGGTCCTTCGAGTTCCGTATCTCGATTATTCCCGATACCGTCCAAATTCAAATATTCACTTCTACAGAACCAAAAGAAATAAAATATGCCTACATTTAGACAAGATGAAAAGCTTGGAACGAAGGTGCCGCTGATAAAGACAGCCGACTTCAACGACAAGTCTGTCACAACAGAGAAACTTGCCGAAGGTTCTGTTACTAATTCAAAGTTAGCACCAGAATCCGTTACACAGGATAAGTTCGACAAGGAACTGCTTCAAATCTTCAAGGCGGCAGCAGGTCTTCCTGAAAATCTCATAGAGACGATACAGAATGTAGATAGCACGCTTGTAGATCATCAGCGGCAAATCTCTTCTAACAATGATGATATTTCCGACCTGCAAACCAAGACCAAGCAAATCAAGGACACCGTAGATGGCATAGCTATCAGTGGTGGCGCATCTGTAGGTTCGGCAGTAACCTACGACAATACACAGAGCGGTCTTGATGCTCAAAACATTCAGAATGCCATCGATGAACTTGTTAATAATCTCGGTCACTACGAAACCAATGAGGAGTGGTTGCGTGTCTACACAGATGCAGAAAACAAGTTCCTTTGGGGAATCCGTGTAGATGGTAGTATAGACTGGGCTGTCGGTATACCTCGTCCTATCCAGAAGAAAATAGAGGAACTGATCGCTACTGATACCGCCATCCAGGAATCTATCACCCAACTTCGCACAGAGTTGATAGAATCGCTGAATAAGAAAATTCAGTCACTCAAAGACAACGAAATCAAGAATCTCCAAGACACAAAGGTAGACAAGGAAGAAGGCAAGTCTCTCATTGAAGATGAAGTAAAGGAGTGCTTTAGAGTAATCGAGAACGAAGAGTTTCTTAAAGCAATAGTAGATTCAGAAAACAAGGTACTCTTTGGTTTCTACAGAGCAACTGGCAAGCCTTATTATCCTCTCAACGAAATGTATCACGTCATTCAGAACGAGGAATACTTTGCTGCTTGGCTTGATGCAGAGGATAAGGTAGTTCTTGGTATCAGAAGAGACGGAGAAATCATTGGCGAAATCCATGCTGTCAATGCCTTGAAGCAAGTTATCTCTCAGCTTCAATCAGACCTTGCATCATTGCAGGAGAAGGTAGGTACGATAGATACCAATCTCAAAGAACTTCTTGACGTTTTCTCTTTGCAGGAGAATCCTGAATATCTTGCAGTTGAGCAAGATGCAGAAGGAAAGATTCTTTCTTCAACAAATCCTGATGGTAGCCACTATATCCATAATGCCAAGTCGGAGACTATCCCAGAAGAGTTTTCTCATATTGAAGACCCTGAGGGCAGAACCGAGATTACAACAGATGCTGATGACAAGCTGCTAGGATATAGAGAGAAAGATGGCACAAAGTATGAACACAAGCAAAAAGTGGAAAATATGTCTGTAAATCATTTCTCAAATCTTTCACAAACGGCATGCCAAGACATCGTTAATTCTCTCTCTGCGTATGGACTTACCTTAGAGAACAAATTGGACTTTAGCGATAATACGGACATCTTTATTCCTATACCAAGAGGTGTGGCTGTAGTCAATATCATTGCAGACTCATTAGCTACTTCAAAGACACAGAACAAAGATGCTATATTAGAGTTTTGGGGAAGTGGTATATATTTTCGTAAAAATATCAACCTTAATGCACAAGGACAAACATCTATGAATTTTGCTAAGAAAAGCCAGTCTCTTGACTTTAAGGATGGAACTTCCATTAAATTTGGTGACTGGGTTTCGCAAGATAGTTTCCATTTGAAAGCTAATGCTGACGATGTATTCTGTGGTCTAAACAATGTAGTATATAAATACGCAGACTATGTAGTTGGCAAAACAGATACAAGAGCAAACAGAGTTTTTTGCTCAGCAACTACTAGCTATCAAAACGCTAGTGGTAATTTCAATGCTGATTTCGATGATAATGCCAAGTGCATGCCTGATGGATTCCCTATATCTCTGCATCTTAATGGAGAGTTCTATGGAATGTATACATGGAACATGAAGAAGCATCGTGCCAACTATTCCATGAATAAGAAAGACTACACCAGCATTATGATAGACCCAGATAGACTGACATCTGAAACATTTTGGAATGGAACTATTGACTGGTCAAAGTTTGAATTGAAAAATCCTAAGACATTGATATGTATGGATGGCTCAAAATATGATGGTGATAATCCTAAAGAGTTGATTGATTCAACATCAGAAAAATATGATGAATCAAATAAAGACATGAAGAATACTGCCATCACAAAATCGTTACTGGTAAGACTTTCCAATGCAATGCCTGCGATAAATGCTTTAGCAAGTGAAGAAGAGAAGAAGGCTAAGTTCAAGGAGTTGTTTGATTACGATAATCTGGTTGTATATTTTCTTGTCAGCAATGCCATTGGAAATTATGATGGTCTTTGGGGAAGAAATACAGTGTTTACTATTTATAATAGTGGAAAATGCGGTTTTAACTTCTATGATTGCAATGCAGTTTTCGGTCGTGAGGCGAGAGGGTTTTACAATATAAAGCCAGATGAATTAGAAAAAGCCACTGGAACACCTTTCGCTATGCTATTTGACTTGTTCCAAGATGAATTATCTGCGAAGTATAAAGTCCTAAGAGATAAAGGTTTTATTTCCACAGATACAATCATCAAATATCTTGAAGATTGGTTAAATATGCTTGGAGCATATTCTGTCAAAAAGAATATGGAGAAGTGGAATAATATAGTCTCTTATCGTGATGGAAGCAAAACATACGAATCATATCCACAAGAATACGGCTTTTTTGATTCTCTGGAAAGGTGCAAAAAATGGCTAGAGCAAAGAATCGCTTTCATGGATAGTACATTCAATTATAATGTTAAACAATAAAATTTATATAAAATGGCACAATGTTTAGTAACTAAATTAAAGGGAACGGTTAACAATGATAGCCTTCCTAAGTTAGGAGAATTGATAATTGAAGTTAACAATGTTTCTTCAAAAAATCTAGAGTTGACATATACTGGTGTAAATATTAGAACTTGTGGAAATATTACTATTTCTAACACTGCATACGATAATGCTAAGTCGGTAAGTGGTACTGGGAAAATATTTCTTTCAAACGAAGGCGAAAAAAATCAAGTATATGAAATCAAGACTTGGGGAGAAGAAGGGTTTAGCTTCCCGAACTTGAATAGTCCTTTTCTGAAAAATTGTAGCATCTTGTATATTTCCAACAAGGGATATGATACTCCATTGTCAAGAAGTAGAAATAGACTAAATCTCAGCAATACAAACGTAATTGGAAAGTATTCTGATTTTACAAATTCTGAGATTATTAGCATCACAAATAGCACATGGAACGGGGGAGAAGTCTTTGACATAGACCAATTACCAAACAACTCTAACGTAACTCTAATAGAGTTTTCTGCCATGAATGTAAAGGGTGATATTTCTAGGCTTAATGCAACTAATTACCCAAAAACAACTTCATTGAAATTTTGGGGTAACAAGAATGCAGAAGGCTTGCATGGTGACATATCAAAACTTACTCCGAACGGAAGTCTTGTATATCTAACAAGAAGTTCAGCAGGCTACAGTTGGAGTAATAGACCTTCTAACTATAAAGTTTTAGCTATGTCTGGTGCCAACCTCAATAACGATATTGATAAAATGCTAATTAATCAAGCCTCTTTGGAGGTGGGCAGCTCTTATGAATATAAGAACATAAGTGTTATCGGTACTCGTACATCAGCATCTGATGAAGCAGTAGCTACATTGCAAGGTAATGGATTTACAATTAGCGTCACACCTGCATAAGGTATCATAAGTCCAACATTAAAGTAAAGAAAGGAAACAAGATATGAATAAGTTAACAAAGAAGTATAAGGTAGTACATGAGGGAACCAAGATGGTGCTCCCTCTCACAGAGGAAGGTGACAATGCTGAGGTATTCCCAGCAGTAAATGCCACCGCAGTAGAGTTTGACTCATACTCAGAAGCCAAGGCTTACGTAGATGGTCATAACTTGGTGTATGAGGAACCAAAGTATAGGGAGTAAGCCATAAAGATAAAAAAAGAAGGGTGAGTCAATAAAGATTCACCCTCTATTTCTTATAATGTTTTTATAATGGTTTAATAATATTCTAAAAATACTATTAGAATGTAAAACATTCGGTAATTCTTTATATATTTATACAAATATAACAATATAAACTTGCTTTATTTATAATTTTGTCGTACCTTTGCAGCAGAAGAAAGAAAATAACGATTATACACATTTATCAACTTCAACTATAAATTATGGCAACTATACAAGATACATACGTTTGCAATAGTGTAGTGTTGGCAAGATATATAGCCTCCTATGCTAATGCCTACAACATCGGCATTAATATGACGAAGTTGCAGAAGTTGTTGTATATATCTTATGGTGTGTATTTGGCAGTAAAAGGAGAGCGTTTAACTAATGAGCATCCACAAGCGTGGCCTTATGGTCCAGTTTTTCCAACAACAAGAAACAAGTTGTTAAAGTTGAATTTAGAGGAAATTGTAAACTTTGAGGATGATTCCATTACTGACGAAGTAAAAGCTTGTATAAATTTAGTGTTTCGCTCATACGGAGCTTATAATGCTTCTTATCTTTCTGCTTGGTCTCATCAAATAGACTCACCATGGGATAAAACGACACATCTACCAGGCTTCAAATGGGGAAATCAAATTCCAGATGAATATATACAACCATATTTTCAAAATCTTTTGATCAAGAAACATGAATAAAACAGGTTTTGATATATACTCAGGAATTAAGGTTGAGAATACCAACGAAAAATCCCCAAAGTTTGATGATATAGATTCAAAATCTTTGGAAGACCAGGAGAAAATAAGGTATTCACAAGATACTAAATTCAGAAGACATCTAACCTTATGGGTAATGATAATTATTCCATTATGGTTATATATGGTCTTCCAATTATTGTGTAAGTGTGCA
>JAJWOH010000159.1:0-6089 GCA_021635485.1 Segatella copri
TTATATTATCTATCCGATTACAAATACTTTATCCGAAGACACCAAACTGGTTCAGGAATACCAGGAAGATGAGGACAGGACAAACGAACTTAATCAGGAAAAGATAAATACCGAAGAGACGGCCCTTCAAGGTTCCCCAGTTAGTAAACTCATCCTGTACGATCTGCTTAGGTACATACCAGCCCAGGAACAGGCAGGTAAGGAATCCTCCCAGAGGAAGGAATATCTGACCCGTAACGAAGTCGAACCAATCGAACAGAGCCTTTCCAAAGAACGAAAGTTTGTCTGTTGCACCCAAAGAGAGCGAACAGAAGGCTCCGATGATGGCACAGGAAACCGTAACGATGGTAGCACCCTTCTTGCGGTCTATCTTCAACTCCTCATAGAAGAAAGAAGTATTCACCTCATGAAGTGACATCAGCGAGGTCAGGGCAGCTACCGACAGCAATACGTAGAAGAGCAGCGAGATGATCCAACCCAATACAGGTAACGATGCAAACGCCTGATTAAAGACATTCGGCAAAGTGATAAAGATGAGCGAAGGACCACTATCCGGTGATACTCCTACAGAGAAGGCTGCAGGGAAAATCATCAGACCAGCCAGTACTGCTACCAGCAAATCGATGATGGAAATCTGCAAAGCACTCTTGAAGAGATTGGTCTGACGGCTGAAGTAAGAGGCATAGGTACAGATACAGCCCATACCGATACTCATAGAATAGAACGACTGTCCCAAGGCATTCAGGAACACGTTTCTGTCTACCTTTCCGAAATCAGGCTTCAACAGGAACTCCACGCCCTTACCTGCATCCGGCAACAGACAAGCTGCTACCACAATGATCAAAAGCAGGATGAACAGGAGAGGCATCATCACCTTAGAAGCCTTCTCTATACCGCCGCGCACACCATGAATAATCACGAAATGACAAATCAGGAATATCGCTACCGTCCACATAACCGGACGCACAGGATCAGAAGAAAACTCCTTGAAGTAATTCGCCACAAAGGTAGGGTCACCATGCAGTTCGCCCATGATACTGGCATAGACATACTGCAGACACCAGCCCGAAACCACCGCATAATAGCCCGTAATCAGAAAACCGGTAAGCACCTCAAGATAACCTACCCACTTCCATGCCGTACCATTAGAGAGTTTGGTATAGGCACGTGCGGTATTTGAGGCACCATGACGGCCGATGATAAACTCAGAAATCATACATGGAATGCCCAACAGGAGCACACTTCCGATGTATACCAGAATAAAGGCTGCGCCACCTTCCTGACCAGCCATATAAGGGAAGCGCCATACGTTACCCAAACCTACGGCGCCACCAGCTGTAGCAAGAATCAATCCAATCTTGCTACCAAAACTTCCTCTATTTGAATCTGTCATTTCTATCTTTCTATTACTAATTTCTTACTTTTTAATTTTTCTTCGTGCAAAATTATAAAATAATTCTGAAATATATGAATTATTTGAAAGCAAAAACGTAAATTTAGTAATATTTATGCTATTTAGTCCGTTTTAGGACGCAGAAATGACTTTTTCGATACATTTTCTAACGATATTCAGCCGGCAAGGTATCACGCCACTTCGAGAAAGGATTGCCCAAAAGATGCGAATTGTAGAATCGCTTGTCGCCTGTTACCTCCATGCCGATGAAATCAGGTTTCTCATAGGCTTCAGTCTCGCTAGCCAACTCCACCTCTGCCATGACCAGACCTTCATTATCTCCATAGAACTCATCTACCTCGAAGGTATGACTGCCACTTTTCACCAGATAGCGACGCTTATCGATGACGCCACCCTGACAAAGTTGCAGAAGATGCTGCGCCTCGTCCATCGTTATCTCCTTTTCAAACTCATAGCGGGTCATGCCGCCATTTACCGACTTGCCCTTAATGGTAAGGTAAGCCTTCTCGTCCCGTGTGCGAACCCGCACCGTAGCCCCCTCGGCAGGAATATATCCCTGCTGGATATGACTAGAAGAAAAGGCGGCGCTTTTATAAGCGTCGCCCTTCTTAACGAGGAATTTTCTTTCTATCTCTAATCCACTCATTGTTTTATACTAATGTTGTTGCATAAATGGCAAAAAGAATACCGAGGACTATCAATCCTATAAATATCCACTTGATTACTTTCTCGCCTTTTGCAGCCTGTTTCTTCTGATAAGCCTCATGTTTGGCTCTTCTTAAGTCTTTATTTCCACTCATAGTCGTATATTTTTTAGATTATTATTGTTGTTCGTCATCATTCGTAGGGAACTCCATCAGGTATGCCTTGATGAAATCATCTATCTTGCCGTCCATCACGCCATCTACATCCGATGTCTGATAGTTGGTACGGTGGTCTTTCACACGACGGTCGTCGAAGACATAACTTCTAATCTGGCTTCCCCACTCTATCTTCTTCTTACCTGCCTCAATCTTAGCCTTAGCCTCCAGACGCTTCTTCATAGCGCGGTCGTAGAGTTGGCTCTTCAAGAGCAACAGGGCTTTGGCACGATTCTTTGGCTGGTCACGGGTCTCGGTGTTCTCGATGAGGATTTCTTCTTCCTCGCCGGTATCAGGGTCAGTATACCAATAACGCAGACGGACACCGGATTCCACCTTATTCACATTCTGACCACCGGCACCACTCGAACGGAAGGTATCCCAGGAGAGCTTGGCTGGGTCAACATATACCTCGATGGTATCATCTACCAGCGGAGTTACGAAGACACTGGCGAAACTGGTCATTCGCTTGCCCTGGGCATTGAAAGGAGAAACACGCACCAGTCGGTGCACACCGTTCTCGCTCTTCAGATAGCCATAAGCGTACTCACCGCCCTCGATGGTCATGGTCACGCTCTTGATACCAGCCTCATCACCTTCCTGCATATCGGTGATAGTTACCTTGTAGCCATGAGCCTCAGCCCAGCGCATATACATACGCATCAGCATCTGTGCCCAGTCCTGGCTTTCTGTACCACCGGCACCGGAATTAATCTTGAGCACGCAGTCCATCGGGTCTTCCTTCTGGCGAAGCATGTTCTTCAACTCCAAGTCTTCGATGGCTTTGATCGCCTTGGCATAATCGGCATCCACCTCTTCCTCGGTTACCATTTCGTCTTTATAGAAGTCGAAGGCAAGCTGCAGCTCGTCGGCATAAAGACGTACGGTCTTATAACCGTCGAGCCATTTCTGGATGCCCTTCACCTTCTTCATCTGCTCCTGTGCATACTTCGGGTCTTCCCAGAAGTCAGGAGCCTGGGTGCGGAGCTGCTCCTCTTCGAATTCTACTTTCTTCTGGTCTATATTGAGATAGTGATGCAGAGCGTCAGCTCTGTCCATCACATCCTTCAACTGGTCAGCTGTAATCATTAACTCTTAACTTTTAACTTTAAACTTTATGATTACTCCTCATACATCTTGTCAATCTCCGCCTTGTAGTTCTTGTTGATGATAGGGCGGCGAATCTTCAAGGTATTGGTCAACTCACCCGACTCCATAGAGAAGTGGTGAGCCAGGAGGGTAATGCGCTTAATCTGCTCATAATAAGCCAGATTTTGCTGGAGAATCTGGATACGGTCCATCAGCATCTTCTGCACCTTCTCGTTAGCACACAAATCTTCACGGCAGGTGAAGGCGATATGATGCTCACGTGCCCAGTCCTCCACGAGACGGAACTCTGGAACGACGAGGGCTGATACGAACTTGCGCTGGTCGGCAATAACAGCCACCTGATCGATAAACTTATCTACCAGGAGCAACGATTCTACCTGCTGCGGAGCGATATATTTACCATTCGATGTCTTGAACAGGTCCTTGATACGCTCGGTGAGATAAAGCTCGCCATCCTTCAAGTAGCCGGCATCACCGGTATGGAAGAATCCATCCTTGTCGAATGCCTTCGCATTGGTGGTATCACGATGATAATAGCCCGGAGTGATGGTAGGACCCTTGAGGAGCACCTCATTATCCTCACCTATCTTTACCTGAATGCAGGAGATAGGGCGACCCACAGAACCCAGACTGCGTTTCTTGTCAGAATGATCGCAAGATACGGTGGCAAGACTCTCGGTCAGACCATAACCCACCACCATATTGATACCGATGGCATGTACAAACTCCTCTACTTCCGGACTTACATAAGCACCTGCTGTAGGGAAGATATTCGGTTTTTCCAAGCCCAGCTGCTTGCGAACCATGCTCAGAACGGTCTTGTTGATAATCTGATATTCCAACTCCAAGGTCAGAGGAGGGCGCTTGCAGTTTGCCAGATATTCTATATTCCGCTTCTTTCCTACCGCCAAGGCATGGTAGAAGAGCTTCTTCTGGATAGGACCGGCATCATCCATCTTAGCCTTTACGGCGATATACACCTTCTCCCAGAAACGTGGCACACTACACATACAGGTAGGATGCACCTCTCTCATACTCTCCTGAATTTCATGAGGATAAGTATTGATGATGAGTTCGGCACCTTCGCTCAAGCAGAGGTAAGACCAGGCACGTTCAAAGATATGGGTGAATGGAAGGAAATCGATGACGCGGTCCTTGTCGGTAACAGGCACGCATTCGTCATTTGCCTTCAAAGCAGCATAATACTGACTATAGGTCAGCATCACGCCCTTGCTATCTCCAGTTGTTCCACTGGTATAGAGGATATTAACCAAGTCATCCATACTTGCCTGCTTGTAGAGTTCTTCTACTTCTGTCTGACGAGGAAGATTCTCTCCCAACTTCAGGAAGTCCTTGAAATAGAGGGCTGCAGGATCGTGTGTACTGATGCGCACGCTGGAATCGAAGATGATGATACGTTCCAGAGATGGACAGAGGGCAAAGATACGGTGAGCCTTGTCATACTGCTCCTGTTCGCCAACAAAGAGGAAGCGAATCTGCGCATCATTAATCATATATTGAATCTGCTGCTCGCTGCTGTTGGCATAGAAAGGCACAGAGGTAACTCTGATACCGTACGCACCGAAGTCGGTGTACAGATAATGCACACAGTTCTGCGAGAAGACAGCGATTTTGTCAAGAGGTTTAGCCCCAAGATTCAGGAGGGCATTGCTCACTTGTTTCACTCTTAAGGAAAAGAGGTTGAATGAAACCGATTGCCACTGGTCGCTGCCAAACTTTCTGAAAGTTAAAGCAGTTTTCTCTCCCCATTTCTTGGCGAGATCATGTACCAGTACCGAAAGATGACTATTAATCTGCATAAGCTTATATTTATATTCTGATGCAAAGATAATAGAATTTGTTAAGAACACAAAATAAAAAGATATTTTTTCCACTTTATCTGCTCTTTTTTTCGTATCTTTGCCCTCGAAATCAAAAAATAGGGAGATTATGATGACACAAGAAGAATATGTAAGCGATGCCGTGGATTTGCTGAAAAAGCTCATCGCCACCCCATCTGTAAGCAGAAACGAGAAGGAGGCTGCCGACATCATGGAGCAGACCATCCGCAAATATGGTTTCGAACCTCATCGTGAGGCGAACAACATCTGGATTATCAACCCTCATTACGATGAGAGCCGACCTACCCTGCTGCTCAACGCTCACATCGATACCGTGAAGCCTGTGGCTTCATGGACACGCAACCCGTTTTCACCGGATGTAGAAGAGGGTGTACTTTACGGTTTGGGCAGCAACGATTGCGGCGGCGGACTCTGTTCGCTCCTCCAGCTATTCAGAATGCTGACCGCAAAGCCTCAGCAGTATAATCTTATCTATCTGGCATCTGCCGAAGAAGAGGTGTCTGGAAAGGATGGCATTACCCGTGCCCTGCCTTTGCTTCCGCATATCGACCTTGCCATCGTAGGTGAACCTACCGGCATGAACCCGGCTGTTGCCGAAAAGGGACTGATGGTGCTGGATGTGATTGCTCACGGAAAGAGCGGTCATGCTGCCCGCAACGAGGGAGTAAACGCTATCTACGAGGCATTGGATGATATGCGATGGATTCGTGACTATAAGTTTGAGAAGGTAAGCGAGTTCCTGGGCCCTACCAAGATGACGCTTACCGTAGTGAATGCCGGAACCCAGCACAATGTGATTCCGGATAAGTGTACGATGCTTGTGGATATCCGCACCAACGAGTT
>JAJWOH010000324.1:0-1223 GCA_021635485.1 Segatella copri
TTCCGCAGTTCTTCCTGTTCCTCCGGGGTTAAAGGAACCGGCTGTAAGGATGGTGGGATATAGCGTCCTAAAAAATTGAAGTAGATTTCAATTTCCTGCGTGGTGTCCTGGCTGCCTTTTCGGGCGCGTTCGTGGACAAGGATTTTCTCTACAAACTCGTTGAGCATGGTGTTTGTCAGAGTGTCAAAATTCTCGTACTTATCAATTAGGGCTATAAATTTCTCTGCGGATTTCTGGCTCTGCTCATAGCCGGTAACAGCCTTTTCCAGCTCCGCAATTTCAATCTCAAGTGCGTCCTGCTCTTTGGCATACTGTGCATCAAGCGCCTTATATCGTGCATCCGGCAGCTTGCCGAGGGCGTTGTCCTCATAGATTTTGCAAATCAGTTTTTCCAGTTCTCCGGCTCTCTTTTGGGCAGCAGCCAGACGCCTGCGCTTTTTCGATATATCGGCACTCTGTTGAGCAACCTGCGTCTCCTGAACAGTGTGAATAAATTCCGTCCGGTCATTTCTCGAATATTCAGCGATAGCCCGGAGCGTGTCGGAAACCAATGTCAGGACAGCACTCTCATTGATACGGTGTTGTGTAGGGCATAGTGTCCCACACGGAACTTTGGTATAATTGGAACAGGTATATTGAGAAATCCGCTTGCCATTGTTGGTGCGGTGGACATACATCTTGCCGCCGCAATCGGCACAATAGAGCAAGCCTGTGAGGGGAGCCGCTTCGCCCCAGCCGTTTGGATAACGCCGTACATTGCTGCGGATTTTCTGCGCCAAATCAAAGGTCTGCTGGTCGATAATGGCTTCATGGGTATTCTCAAAGATCGTCCATTCGTCCTCAGAAACATAGTGGCTTTTCTTGTCCTTAAAGTGCTTGCGGGTCTTGAAATTGATGGTATGCCCTAAATACTCTCGTTTTTTCAAAATGTTCACGATGGTAGATGATCCCCATCCATAGGGGTCTTTGACCGGCTTTGAACGGTTCACACCCTCGTTGAAGCGGGCAAGGTGTACGACAGGAATTTCAATCCGGTCTGCGGATAATTTGCAGGCGATCTGATAAGGCCCATATCCCTCCAGCGTGAGGGAGAAGATACGGCGTACCACTTCGGCGGCTTCCTCATCTACCAGCCAATGCTCCCGTTTTTCGTCCCATAAGTAGCCGTAAATCACAGTGCCGGTCAGGTGCTTGCCACTCATGCCTTTTGACTTAAACACAGA
>JAJWOH010000325.1:0-1219 GCA_021635485.1 Segatella copri
CCTAAGTATCACCCTATCAACAAATTAGCAGAAATATGAAGTTTACTATTACAAGAATCAACAAGCAGAACAAACTGATGGTCAGTTCGAAAACCATAGAACGGTTTCTGGAGCGCATCGCTAAAGATGATGCCAAGCTGAGTGTCACCAATTTCAGAATGAGTGTGCCGCTCATGGAGGCCGACTACCAGTACTACAAAGGCATCAAGGAATGGCAGCACGTTTATCCAGCCGCAGAATTCAGCAAGGATGAAAGCGGCAATCTCGTCTTCCAGAAATCAAACGGGCTGGTGATGCTCCACTTCATCAACCTCATGTCAGACCAGGAAAAAGATGCCGTCAAGAAGACGGCCAGTCTGCTGCCGATGACCTTCGCCGCCTTCGAAGGAGCCGACGGCAGAAGCCTCATCGTGCTCGTAAGCATCTGCAACGAAGAAGGAAAAATCCCGACAAAAGAAGCCGATGCCGAATTACTCTACCAGTCTGCCTACGAACAGGTGAAGACACTCTACCAGTCGCAGGTACAGGCAGCCATCAAACACGAAAAGCCATCATTGGCATCCAACTTCATGCTTACGCTGGATGCCTCTCCTTATTATAACAGCAAGGCTGTGGCGATGCGCATCTCCCAAAATATGAAGAAGGTAGCCTCAGCCCCTAAGAATGTAGACGATCTGAAGACATACGATGACTATGAATTTCTCTACCGCAAGGCAGCAGAAGAGACGAAGGAAGAGATGAAAAAAGCCAACATCTCATGGCAGAACGATGAAGACCGGTACCTTGCATCGTTCTCAGCCATCGCCACCAAGCTCTGCATCATGGGCCTCAGCGAAGAAGAAGCTTTCATCCATATCCGCCGCAACAACTGGGGACATGTGACAGAAGAGAAACTCCGTCAGATAGTGGGCACCGCTTACGATACCCATTCCAATGACAGGAAGACGGAGAAATCAGCCTCAGGCAGAAAGGGCCGTGCCGACATTCTGCAGATGATCAGATACCTGGAGAGCCGGTACCAGTTCCGCTACAACACCGTGATGAAATATACCGAATACCGCCCGAACAATTCGTGGATTGGCGATTTCAGACCGGTGGATGCCCGTGTGCAGAAAAGCATGACGCTGGATGTTCAGATAGCAGACATCCACGTAAGCATCAAGGATGTAAGGAATTTTCTAGAATCAGACCGCATCAGAAACTACAGTCCAATAGAGTC
>JAJWOH010000160.1:0-5993 GCA_021635485.1 Segatella copri
TACCGAAATTGTACTTCGGATCCATCTCGATTCGGGCATAAGCCTCATGCATATTGTTCACAATCTTCTCTTTTTCGAGGAATATCACAAGGTATTCCGAGATGAAAAGCACCGCTTTCTCCTTCATGGTCTGAGGAATCCAGATGCAGCCATTCTCAGCTACACCAACTTCACCACGAACAATACCCACATCAGTACCATTCAGGTCGTTAGCCTCAGCCACCGTATCAGGATTCTTCTGGGCAATCGTGATTTCTGGCAGATGAGAAGCAAAGACCTTGGCTTCCGGATAAGCCTTCTTCACCAGCTCATCCAGACTCTCACCTTCCTTCGCCTCTATCACATGACCACCTACCGATTCCGTCATCTCAATAAACTGTTTCAGCGTATCCTCATACTGGATACCCTTCACATCTACGGCAGGCATATCGAATTGAACGTGCGTATTCTTACGCAACTTGTTCAGGAAATCTTCTTTCTTCATTGAACTTTGAAATTTGAACTTTGAACTTTATGATGACCCACTACTTCACCTTTCCTTCTTTCCAAAGCTGATGGAAACTCTTCTTGGCAAACTCAGGCATGGCATGACCGATGCCCCAGGCATTCCAATTGCTGAAGTGCGTACAGCATTCAGGAACCAGATTGACAAGCGGAGCAAACTTCAGGGCAGTGGTGTAGAGCGCAGGACGGTCGAAGAGATACTTCATACCATTCGACATCGCCTTCTTGACAGGATCAGCCTTACCCAACTTCTCCAGACTCTGGCGCCAGACGTAAATCTGAGAACCCGGTCCTACCTTGGAAGGACAGACATTATCGCATGACAAGCACAAAGTACATGCCGAAACATTATCGCTATACTTCTGAGGATTCTTCAGCATACCCAGGTTCACACCTACAGGTCCCGGAATAAAATAGGTGTAACTGTAACCGCCTGAACGGCGATAAACCGGACAGGTATTCATGCAGGCTCCACATCGCATACACTTCAAGGTCTGCCAATGCTCCTTATCAGCGAGAATATCGCTTCTGCCGTTATCCACCAATACCACATGCATCTCGGCACCCGGACGAGCCTGGCGGAAATGAGAAGTGAAGGCGGTGGTAGGCTGACCGGTTCCGCAGCGGCAAAGCAGACGCTGGAACACAGCCAAAGACTTATAATCAGGAACCAGTTTCTCAATACCCATCGCTACGATATGGAGCTTAGGCATGGAAGTGGTCATATCCGCATTACCCTCGTTGGTGCAAACCACGCAATCGCCGGTGGCAGCCACACCGAAGTTACATCCGGTCATACCTGCTCCAGCTTCCATAAACTGGTCGCGGAGATGATGACGGGCACAGCGGGTAAGGTAAGTAGGATCATAGTTTCCGATTTCCTTGGAGATACCCTTCTCCTCGAACATCTTACCTACCTCCTCACGCTTCAGGTGGATGGCAGGCATCACGATATGGCTAGGCTTCTGATGCAAGAGCTGGATGATGCGCTCACCCAGGTCGGTCTCCACCACGTCAATGCCGTGCTGCTCCAGATAAGGATTCATCTCGCACTCCTCGGTGAGCATCGACTTCGACTTCACCATCTTCTTCACGTTATGATCTTTCAGGATACCGAGCACAATCTCATTGAATTCCTGTGCATCCTTTGCCCAGTGAACCTTTACCCCGCGGCTCTCCAGATTCTTGGAAAACATATCGAGGTAATCGGCGAGATGGGTAATCGTATGCATCTTGATTTCAGACGCATGCTCACGTAGGTCTTCCCACTCAGGAAGTTCCTGCGCCATCTTATCTCTCTTCTGACGAACAGACCAGAAGGTAGCGTCGTGCCAGGTGGTCTTCTCTACGTTCTGCGTAAACTTCGCAGCTCTCTTGGAATGTTCTGTACTCATAGTCCTGCAGCTAATATTTGAACAACATGAATAAACTTGATCGGCATATTCTCTTTCTTGGCGATTCCAGCCATGTGCATCAGACAGGAAGAATCCGGTCCGGTAACAAACTCAGCGCCTGTAGCCATGTGGCGCTTGATCTTGTCCTCGCCCATACGGGTAGAAACGGCAGGCTCCTCAATAGAGAACATACCGCCGAATCCGCAGCACTCATCCTTGCGCTCCGGTTCGTGGATGGTAATGCCTTCCACCATATTTAATAAGTCAATGATTTTGTTGAACGGCTTGATGTGGCGCTCAGAAGGAGATGACAATCCCAGTTCGCGCACACCGTGGCAACTGTTATGTACACTCACCACATGCGGGAACTTGCCCGGGACATGATCCACCTTCAGCACATCGTGAAGGAACTCCACAACATCCATGATCTTCTTTGAGGAAATACACTCGTGCTTACCCTCAAGGATTTTAGGATAATACACCTTTACGTAAGCGGCACATGAGGCAGAAGGAGCTACGATATAATCGTAATCCTTGAACAGCTCATCAAATGTCTCTATGACCTTCTCCGACTTGTCCTGAAAACCCGCATTAGCCATTGGCTGGCCGCAGCAAGTCTGTTTTTCGGGATAACCCACGTCTAGTCCGTAATGCTTAAGCAACTTGTATGTAGCCACACCCGCTTCAGGGTAAAGGGCATCCACATAACAAGGGACGAATAATCCGACTTTCATTGTTGTTATATTTATCTTGTTTGCTATTTTTATTCTTTTTCTACATGACTAAAAGCCGCTGCAAAAGTAACAAAATAATTGCAAAAATACGACATTCTAGAGAAGAAATAATAATAATTGATGTTATTTAACTGTAAAGATTTGCAGAAAATTTGGAATAATCAAATAAATAGCGTAACTTTGCATCTAGAAATAGTGTGTCTACCATTTGTGAACTAACGCAAATACAGTTTAGTTGCTAAAAACATAAATAACAAGACATATAAAGAACAAACTTATAGTTATATTTAATGATGAAGAAACAGCTTAAGAAAGTCCTCGTTCTGGGTTCCGGTGCTTTGAAGATCGGCCAGGCAGGTGAGTTTGACTATTCCGGTTCGCAGGCTCTCAAGGCTTTGCGCGAGGAGGGTATTAGTTCCGTCCTCATTAATCCAAACGTTGCTACAATTCAGACAAGTGAAGGTATTGCTGACAAGGTTTATTTCTTGCCGGTGACACCTTTTTTTGTAACTGAAATTATCAAGAAGGAGCGCCCAGACGGCATCATGCTGGCTTGGGGTGGACAGACGGGTTTGAACGTTGGTACAGAACTTTACCTCAACGGTGTACTCAAGGAGTACGGTGTGGATGTGTTGGGTACCTCGGTAGAGGCAATCATGAACACAGAAGACCGCGACCTCTTCGTAAAGGAACTCAACAAGGTTGACCTCAAGGTTCCTGTAAGCCACGCTTGCGAGAACATGGAGGAGGCTGTGGCTGCTGCACGCAACATCGGCTACCCTATCATGATCCGTTCTGCCTACGCTCTGGGTGGTCTCGGTTCTGGTGTCTGCAAGACCGAAGAGGAGTTCAAGGAGATTGCTGAATCTGCCTTCACTTTCGCACCTCAGGTGCTCGTTGAGGAGAGTCTGAAGGGATGGAAGGAGATTGAGTTCGAGTGCATCCGTGATGCTAACGACCGTTGCTTCACCGTTGCCTCTATGGAAAACTTCGACCCACTGGGTATCCACACGGGTGAGTCTATCGTGGTGGCTCCAACCTGTTCTCTTACCGATGAGCAGGTGAAGATGTTGCAGGACATCGCCGTGAAGTGCGTCCGTCACCTCAACATCGTGGGTGAGTGCAACATCCAGTATGCTTTCAACGCTGAGACCAACGACTACCGTATCATCGAGATCAATGCTCGCTTGAGCCGTTCTTCTGCCCTTGCTTCTAAGGCTACAGGTTATCCTCTCGCTTTCGTTGCTGCTAAGATTGCCCTCGGTTATACACTCGACCAGATTGGCGAGATGGGTACTCCTAACTCAGCTTATGTAGCTCCATCACTCGACTATATGATCTGCAAGATTCCTCGTTGGGACCTTACCAAGTTTGCCGGTGTAAGCCGCAAGATTGGTTCTTCCATGAAGTCTGTAGGCGAAATCATGTCTATCGGCCGTTCATTCGAGGAGATGCTCCAGAAGGGTCTCCGTATGATTGGTCAGGGAATGCACGGTTTCGTAGGCAACGACCACACCAAGTTTGATAACCTGGATGAGGAGCTTTCCAACCCTACCGACCTCCGTATCTTCGCCATCGCCCAGGCTCTGGAGGAAGGCTACACCATCGAGCGCATCGAGGAGTTGACCAAGATTGATCCTTGGTTCATCGAGCGCATGAAGAATATCGTAGATTACAAGCACAAGCTTTCTGAATATAATACTCTGGAGGAGATTCCTGCCGAGGTATTGCGCGAGGCTAAGGTATTGGGCTTCTCTGACTTCCAGATTGGCCGCTTCGTATTGAAGACTCAGAACACCAATATGGAGAAGGAGGTGCTGGCTGTCCGTGCCCAGCGCAAGAAGCTGAACATTCTTCCTGCCGTAAAGCGCATCCCTACTGTGGCTAGTGAGCATCCTGACCTTACTAACTATCTCTACATGACATACGCCGTAGAGGGTTACGACATCAACTACTACAAGAACGAGAAGTCTGTCATCGTTCTCGGTTCGGGTGCTTACCGCATCGGTTCTTCTGTAGAGTTCGACTGGTGTTCAGTAAACGCCATCAATACAGCACGCAAGTTGGGTTACAAGTCAATCATGATCAACTACAACCCGGAGACCGTATCTACCGACTACGATATGTGCGACCGTCTCTACTTCGATGAGCTTTCATTCGAGCGTGTACTCGATGTCATCGACCTGGAGTCACCACGTGGTGTGATTGTTTCTGTAGGTGGTCAGATTCCAAACAACCTGGCTATGAAGCTCCATCGCCAGTCTGTGCCAATTCTGGGTACATCTCCAGTAAACATCGACCGTGCCGAGAACCGCGGTAAGTTCTCTGCCATGCTCGATAAGCTGGGCATCGACCAGCCTAAGTGGAGCGCCCTCACCTCTATGGAGGATGTTCAGAAGTTCATCGACGAGGTAGGCTATCCTGTTCTCGTTCGTCCATCTTACGTTCTTTCTGGTGCAGCCATGAACGTTTGCCACGATGATGATGAGTTGCGTCGCTTTCTGGAGGCAGCTTCTGAGGTTTCTAAGGAATACCCGGTTGTTATCTCTCAGTTTATGACAGAGACCAACGAGATTGAGTTCGATGGTGTTGCCCAGAACGGTGAGATTGTAGAGTATGGTATTTCAGAGCACGTAGAGTATGCGGGTGTTCACTCTGGTGACGCAACCATGACCTTCCCTGCCCAGCAGATTTCCTTCGCTACAGCCCGTCAGATCAAGAAGATTTCACGTGCCATCGCCAAGGAACTCAACATCTCGGGTCCTTTCAATATCCAGTATCTGGCTAAGGGTCGCGATGTAAAGGTTATCGAGTGTAACCTCCGTGCATCCCGTTCATTCCCATTCGTGAGCAAGGTATTGAAGCGCAACTTCATCGAGACTGCTACCCGCATCATGCTCGATGCTCCATATCAGAAGCCAGATAAGTCTGCTTTCGATATCGACCGCATGGGTGTGAAGGCTTCACAGTTCTCATTCGCCCGTTTGCAGAACGCCGACCCTGTTCTCGGTGTGGATATGAGTTCTACCGGTGAGGTAGGTTGTATGGGTGATACTTTCGAGGAGGCATTGCTCAACTCATTGATTGCTACAGGTTACAAGATTCCTTCAAAAGACAAGGGCATCATGCTTTCAAGCGGTGGTGCTAAGGAGAAGGCTTCTCTGCTCGACGCTGCCCAGGCTTTGGTGAAGAACGGCTACACCATCTACGCTACTGCCGGCACAGCGATGTTCCTCAACGAGAACAACGTGAAGGCTACAGCCGTAGGATGGCCTGATGAGGAGCACAAGGATATTCCTAACGTGATGCAGATGATTGCCGACCACAAGTTCGACCTCATCGTCAACATCCCTAAGAATCA
>JAJWOH010000024.1:0-3865 GCA_021635485.1 Segatella copri
TGGGAACAAAGGTAAGGCTTTTCGATGGAAATTCCAAACTTTCCCAGGATTATTTGTTGTTTATATCAAATATAATTGTCTTTACAGCCAGATGAAATCTCCGTTCATCGACGCTGAACGGCGGTTCAACGTCGCTGAACGGACATTCAACGTCGATGAACGGACATTCAACGTCGATGAACGAAGATTTTATCTGATAGTAAATACATCTTTAACTAGAAATAGAACGTTTCTGATGGCTATTCAGAGACAACTCTTCCCGTCATTCCTTCGGAATCAAGACGGCTCCTTCCTGTTTCTTACCATCCATCAGAATTCTCATCGGGTGCTCAAAGCGCACATGACGGACATATTGCGTCTCCTCTACAGCCGGCATTGCATCCAGGATTTCCTTATTTACAAAGCCGCCTTCACCTGTATTTGTATCTACCGTAAAGTATCCCACGCCAAAAGAGGTGAGGTTCTGGAAGAAGTGAGTACCCTGACTAGGATCGATATTGTAATTCTTCAGAGCCACCTCTACGATAACCCGGGCAGCGCTGATATGCGGCCATTTTACAGGTACACCCAAATAATGGTCGCTGGAGCCCCAACGGCCAGGACCTATCAGCACATAGTTCTTGCCGTCAGCAAGGAACTTGCGGTTGATTCGTTCTATATCATCGGCTACATAAAAATTATTCATCGCAGAGAAGTGGTCATCATACTTCACATAAACCACATCAACCACATCTTCGCTGATGCCATGACCCAGCGAATTGTGCGAACGCAACAGGCAGTCGGAATCAGGGATAGCCTTCACATCTTCATCAAGCATCTCCTTGGCATCAACGATAGGACGAATCTGAAGAAGATAGAATTCGCAAGTCCTGTCATTATTGATATTGCAGGCAAACTCTATCTCCACAGGTCTGCGCATAGCCCCTGCTCCATACTTCATCGACATCTGCAGTATCTCTGGCAAAGGCACCACTCCATGCTGGAGCACACTTGAGAAGGTTATCAGTTTGCGGCCATTTTCATAGACTCCATCATTGATGACCTGATCGTATGGATCGAAAGTAGATGCGATATAGGTAAGACTCTGGTCTTCTACGGCATCCTTCACCCGGAGTTTAAGAATATTAAAGCCATCATCTACCTTGAAATCATTGCCCACATGTTTCATATCCAGCGCATAGAACTGGGTCTGGGTGTCGCGCAGAGCCAGCTCAGTTTCCGATGTCTGGAGCACCTGATTCGGATGGTAAGGACAAACACGAAGGGTCTGACCTCCATCTACGATATATTTACCCAAGCCCAAGGCAAGACTGGCTATACCCTCTTCAGCCTCTTCATCACCTATCGGATAATAATTGAGCGAACGGAGCACACCGCTCATGGTAGGATAAAACCTTGTACCATAGTCTTTACCCACAACCTGCTGCAAGATAACAGCCATCTTTTCCTGATCGATGACATTGCTCGTTGCGGTCATGTAAGCCTTCGAGTCGCGATAGAACACAGAAGCATAGACACCCTTGATGGCACAGGCCAGCATCTGCAGCATCTGATACTTATCTTCCAGATACGGAATCATATAGGTAGAATAGATACCGGCAAACGGCTGATAGTGGGCATCTTCGAGCAGCGAACTTGAACGGATTGCGATAGGACTCCTGGTTGCCTCAAAGAAGGTGAAGAAGTCGGCTATCAGCGAATCGGGCAGCTGGGCATGCAGGAAGTGCTTCAGAATCTCATCGTCGCTAGCATCACTCAAAGCTATCGGATAGAGATTGTTGCTCATCATAAATTCATCAAAGATATCGGTACAGAGCACCACGGTCTTCGGAATCTGCACGGTGGCATTCTCAAACTGATTGAACTCAGGGTGACGCTTGATGACATTGTCCAGGAATGCAAGACCTCTACCCTTTCCGCCCAGGGAGCCTTCTCCGATACGGGCAAAGTGGGCATACTTGTCAAACTTCATGCGGTCGAAAACAGCCACTACACCGATGTTTTTCATGTGACGATACTGCACGATGGCATCGAAGATAATCTGTCGGTGAGCATCTACATCCTGTAATTTTTCCCAGGTAACATGCTTCAGGAAAGCTGATACAGGGAAGATGGCACGAGCACAAAGCCAACGGCTCATATGGTTGCGGCTGATATGATAGAGCATGGAATCGTTAGGAATATTGAAGATGTTATCCTGCAATTCCTTCAAACTATGAATGCGCATAATCTCCTCATGAGTCTTAGGATCACGGAATATGAAATCGCCAAAGCCCATGTGCTCTTCCATCAGACGGCGAAGATCTACGCTCATCTTCTTCGAGTTCTTGTCAACAAAGCGGAAACCTTCTGCCTCTGCCTTCGCACGGTTCTCACTTTCAGAACTTTCTATGATGAGCGGAACGAAAGGATCATTCTTCCTGATATAACGGAAAAGTTGCAAACCTGCATCTGGACATTTCTCGCGACCGAAAGTATCCGTACGATGCTTAGGCTTCTCTTCAGGCATCACTTCATTACCAAAAGCTTTGGCAGCACTCTTTAACGGGAAACGTGCATCGCTGATTACACCCAACGTGTTATCAGAATACTTATCATACAGTTTCTGGGCTTCCTCGTAAGTACGAGCCAAGACCACCTTAGGACGGCCACGCATACGCATGGTAGCCGCATGCCGGTTCAGAGCCTCCTGAGAAAAGTTCTTGCTCTGCTCCAATATGTAATTATAGAGATTAGGCAATATAGAACTATAGAAACGGATAGAATCTTCTACCAGCAGAATCATCTGCACGCCTGCTTCCTGTATGTCATGTTCAAGATTCATCTTATCCTCTATCAGCTTGATGATAGAAAGAATAAGATTGGTGTTGCCAAGCCAGCAGAAGACATAATCGAAGATACTCAAGTCTTCATTCTGCATACGCTTGGTAATGCCATGAGAGAAAGGCGTAAGAACAACACAATGGATATTGGGAAACTTACCCTTGATGTCGCGCGCTACGTCGAAGGCATCATTATCAGCATTGCCAGGCATGCAAATCACCAGATCAATGACGGTAGAACGCAGCACAGCAGCAGCCTCTTCGGTAGTAGAAACCTGAGTAAAGGTTGGCGGATAGCGGAGCCCCAGTTCCATATATTCATTATATATCTTCTCTTCGATACGTCCATCATCTTCAAGCATGAACGCATCGTAAGGATTGGCTACAATCAGTACATTGTAGATACGGCGCATCATCAGATTCACAAACGATACGTCTTTCAAGTAGAATTTATTCCACTCCTGAGGTATATTATTTTCCATAAATGAAGTTAAAGTTTGTGCAAAGATACTGATTTTCTGAGATTTACTTGCATCTTTCAGCATTTTTTTTTATATTTGCGCTATAAAATAAGAAGATATGGTCACAAAATCTTTCATCACAGCCATCTTGGCTATATTCAGCCTGGTTCCATGCTACGGACAAAAGCACCAGCACGGCAAGGCATCATATTACTCTAAGAGAGCAACAGGTGCCCGTTCTGCAAGCGGACAGAGAATACATCATGACAGTTTAACATGCGCACATCGGTTTTATCCCTTCGGAACGCACCTCAAGGTTACAAACCTTAGCAATGGCAAGAGTACTATCGTAAAAGTCATCGACAGAGGGCCGTTTGGAAGAGGTAGAATCATCGACCTATCATGGAAGGCTGCAAAAGAAATTGGTATGATTGCACAAGGCGTAGCGACTGTAAAAGTTGAAATGGTGGAAAACCCGATTCCTTACAAGCCAGAGGACACAAAATTGCCTAAAGTTGATTTCGAAGTGGCTGAAACGGAATATGAATTTCCAAACAAGTGGGGAACTACTGACAGGAATAA
>JAJWOH010000024.1:3965-36158 GCA_021635485.1 Segatella copri
TGCTTATTGCCGGTAGTCTCAATAACGGTAGGAACTACATCATACAACGTGTGAGCTCCGTTATTTCGAATTTCAAAAATAACCTTAGCTGTTTCATTCCGATTCAAATAATTGTCCTCATTTGAATCAACAAAACGAGCATTCATTATTTTCAAAGATGATGAATAAGCATAATTCTGACCAAGTTTTTCCAGTGTAGAACTAGGAATAGTGGCAACAGGCTGCTGAGCACTGTAACTTCCGGTATAATCCCTATCATTGAAATCATAAATCCTATCATCACCAGAATTAGTAGAATCAAAGATTTCGTCATTGGAATAAACAGGTGAAGATTGCTGGTAAACTCCATCCTGATAAGAATGATGATCACGGTGTGATCTATCTCGATAAACAGATTCTCTTTGCTGCTGGGATTTCTGATCAGCCTGACTACCAATGGCCGCTCCAACTGCAGCACCGCCAGCCATGCCGATAATAGTACCCATATCTGAACCTCTAGGACCACCAGACAAGCCACCGATAGCAGAACCAAGAATAGAACCAAATGTGGCACCAGCATAAGCACCACTTCCAGTATAAGTATCGCAGCTACTCAACAGCAAAGAAGAGCAAGCTACAAAAAACATAATCTTTTTCATCTTCATTAAGCTTTAAATTTCTGCTGCAAAGATACAAAGAACTAAAAGAATAAAAACAAAAAAAGCCCTAATAATGATAAGGAAAAACCCTAAAAAAGCAAATAGTTTTGATTAGAGACAAAAAAAGCGCCCTTGTCAAAACAAGGACGCTAAATTTATCTGAGATGATTGAAAATTATTCAGCCTTTGGAGCCTCCTCAGTTGAAGGAGCCTCAGTCTCAGCTACAGGAGCCTCTTCAGCCTTTGTTGCCTTACGACTACGACGAGTCTTCTTAGCAGTAGCCTTCTGAGTCTTAGCCATATTCTCATCAAAGTCAACGAGCTCGATGAAAGCAATCTCAGCTGCATCACCCTGACGGGTACCCAACTTGATTACGCGAGTGTAACCACCTGGACGGTTAGCTACCTTCTCAGCTACCTCACCGAAGAGAGCCTTAACAGCATACTTATTCTGAAGATAACGGAAAACTACACGACGTGAAGTTGTTGTATCGTTCTTAGAACGAGTAATCAATGGCTCAACATACTTCTTAAGAGCCTTTGCCTTTGCGAGGGTCGTAGTGATTCTTTTGTGCTCGCTCAAGATAAGTGATGAAGCCATGTTAGCCAACATCGCGTTACGATGAGAAGCAGTACGACCTAAATGGTTGAATTTCTTATTATGTCTCATTTTTTGTTTTTGCTTTTTGGACTACGAACCTTTAAGATTCCTTGTCTAATTTATACTTTGAAATATCAGTTCCAAAAGACAGATTCAGACTCTCGAGCAAATCATCAAGCTCTGAGAGCGATTTCTTACCAAAGTTGCGGAACTTCAAGAGGTCAGTCTTGTTAAACTGAACCAAATCACCAAGAGTCTCAACATCAGCTGCCTTCAAGCAGTTGAGGGCACGAACACTAAGGTTCATGTCTACGAGACGAGTCTTAAGCAACTGGCGCATATGAAGAACCTCTTCATCAAACTCCTGATTGCTCTCCTGATCCTGAGTCTCAAGAGTAATCTTCTCATCAGAGAAGAGCATGAAGTGATAAATAAGAATCTTCGCAGCCTCTTTCAGTGCATCCTTTGGACTAATGGAACCATCTGTTGTAATTTCAAGTACGAGCTTATCATAGTCGGTCTTTTGCTCAACACGATATGGTTCTACAGCGTACTTTACATTACGGATAGGGGTGTAGATGGAATCGATTGGGAGAACGTTAACGTCAGTGCAGAATTGACGATTCTCATCAGCAGGAACATAACCACGTCCCTTATTAATAGTCAAATCGATCTGCATCGAAGCTTTGGCATCTAAATGACAAATCACCAAATCAGGGTTTAACACTTCAAATCCAGTCAGATACTTACCGATATCACCTGCTTTGAATTCTGTAGAATTCTCAACGGTGATACTAACTTTCTCATTCTCGAATTCTTCTACTACTTGCTTGAATCGAACTTGTTTGAGATTCAAGATAATGTTAGTAACATCTTCCTTTACACCAGGAACTGAAGAGAACTCATGCTCAACACCCGCAATGCGGATCGTGTTAACAGCATAACCCTCCAATGATGAAAGGAGAATGCGGCGCAGGGCGTTACCAATGGTAACACCGAAGCCAGGCTCCAAAGGACGGAATTCAAACTTTCCGAACTGGTTATCAGCCTCTAACATTACTACTTTATCAGGTTTTTGAAATGCTAATATCGCCATTAATGTAATGATTTATTTAGAGTACAACTCAACGATTAACTGCTCCTTAATATTCTCTGGAATGTCGGCACGCTCTGGCTTGTGCAAGAACTTACCGCTCTTTGAATTATCGTCCCACTCAATCCATGGGTACTTGCTATGATTGAAACCTGCAAGAGCTGCTTCGATAACCTCGAGAGACTTAGACTTCTCACGAACACCAACAACCATACCAGGCTTAACTGCAAATGAAGGGATATTAACTACCTTACCATCAACAACGATGTGCTTGTGACCAACCAACTGACGCGCAGCAGCACGTGTTGGAGCGATACCAAGACGGAAAACAACGTTATCAAGACGGCACTCGAGATTCTGAAGAAGAACCTCACCAGTAATACCATCAGCCTTAGCAGCCTTATCAAACATATTACGGAACTGACGCTCTAATACACCATAAGTGTACTTAGCTTTCTGCTTCTCTGCCAACATGACACCGTACTCAGACATCTTACGACGACGGTTGTTGCCATGCTGTCCAGGAGGGAAGTTTCTCTTGGACAAAACTTTGTCAGCGCCGAAGATTGGCTCACCAAAACGACGCGCAATTTTAGATTTCGGACCTATATATCTAGCCATAATATTATATAAATGCTATATTGTTTGTATCTTAATTAATAATGCTAACCTCAAGCGTTATACACGACGACGCTTTGGAGGACGGCAACCATTGTGTGGTAATGGAGTTACGTCAACGATTTCAGTAACCTCGATACCTGCACCGTGAATGGCACGGATAGCAGACTCACGACCATTACCTGGACCCTTAACATAAGCCTTAACCTTACGAAGACCAAGATCAAAAGCGACCTTTGCACAATCCTCTGCAGCCATCTGAGCAGCATAAGGAGTGTTCTTCTTAGAACCACGGAAACCCATCTTACCAGCAGAAGACCAAGAAATGATCTGACCCTCATTGTTAGCAAGAGATACAATAATGTTATTGAATGAGCTATGAACGTGAAGCTGACCGATAGCGTCAACGCGTACATTTCTCTTCTTAGATGTTGCTTTTTGCTTTGCCATAATTAATTTCCTCCTTCAGAATTACTTAGTAGCCTTCTTCTTATTAGCAACAGTCTTCTTCTTACCCTTACGTGTACGAGCATTATTCTTTGTGCTCTGACCGCGAACTGGAAGACCATTACGATGTCTAACTCCACGATAGCAACCAATATCCATCAGTCGCTTAATGTTCATCTGGATCTCTGAACGGAGATCACCTTCAACTTTGAACTCAGCGCCGATAATTTCACGGATCTTAGCTGCCTGGTCATCAGACCACTCGCTAACCTTCAGGTCACGGTTTACACCGGCCTTATCCAATATCTTTGCTGAACTACTTCGACCAATACCGTAGATATAGGTCAATGCGATTTCGCCACGCTTATTCTGGGGCAAATCTACTCCAACAATTCTTATTGCCATTGTTTAAATAAATAATTAAAAAATTAATACCTTTCGTTTAAAGCGGTGCAAAAGTACAACTATTTTTTGAAATAACGGCACTTTTACAATACTTTAACATTAACCCTGACGTAATTTCATCTTAGGGTTCTTCTTGTTGATAACGAACAGACGACCTTTACGACGAACGATCTTACAGTCAGCTGAACGCTTCTTTAATGATGCTCTTGTCTTCATAACCTTATATATGTTTATTATTTGTATCTAAAAACAATTCTACCTTTGGTAAGGTCATATGGACTCATCTCCACCTTTACCTTATCACCAGGTAAAATCTTGATGTAATGCATTCTCATCTTACCAGAGATATGAGCTGTGATGTCAACTCCATTCTCTAATTCTACTCGGAACATCGCATTTGACAATGCTTCTACAATTGTTCCATCTTGCTCAATAGCGGCTTGTTTTGCCATAATATAAATATTTGTCCTTCTTAATGTTAAACTTCTACGAATGAAGATAAAATTGTGCTTTATCTTTTCGAGCAACTTTGTGCCATCACTATCAGATAAAAATCATAATTAGATGACATATTAGCGGGAAAAGGCTCTCCAAGTGGATGAGGAATTACCTATCCAAATGGAGAGTCGTCTCACATAATATAGTAAATTCAAGTCAGCTTTACTTGAAGATGAAGTAAAACTGCACTCTGAATAATTTCATCTTCTGTCTTCAGAAATTTCTCATTTCAAAAGAAAAAGATTAATATGCAGCAACACCACCCTGACGCGTATGGCCTGAATTCAAAAGACCATCATAGTGGCGCATAAGCAAATGACTCTCGATTTGTTGTAAAGTGTCAATGACAACACCAACCAAAATCAATAGAGATGTACCTCCAAAGAATTGAGAGAAAGCTTGCTGTACATCGAGAAGTCCTGCTAATGCAGGCATGATTGCAATAAACGCAATAAATAACGAACCTGGTAAAGTAATACGAGACATTACGGTATCAATGTACTCAGCTGTATCCTTTCCTGGTTTTACGCCAGGAATGAAACCATTGTTACGTTTCATATCCTCAGCCATCTGAGTAGGATTCAATGTAATAGCTGTATAGAAATAAGTAAATGCAATAACCAAGATTACATAAACAACATTATATAGCAAGCTACGATTATCCATCAACTGCTGAACAACACTACTAGCATTTTCAGACTGATAGCGAACTATTGCCAATGGAATAAACATTAAAGCCTGTGCAAAGATGATAGGCATTACGTTAGCTGCAAAAAGCTTCAAAGGGATGTACTGACGCGCACCACCATATTGCTTATTTCCAACCAAGCGTTTAGCATACTGAACAGGGATCTTACGTGTACCTTGTACCAAAAGTATTGAAGCACAAACTACAGCATAAAGGATAAGAATCTCTACAATGAACATGATAAGACCACCACCAGAAATTGCCTGCAAGCGAGAAGTTACCTCCTGAACGAAAGCCTGTGGCAAACGGGCGATAATACCAATCATAATAATAAGAGAGATACCATTACCTACTCCCTTGTCAGTGATACGCTCACCTAACCAAAGGATAAACATACTACCTGCAGCCAAGATAATTGTTGCCGGTATCATGAATACCGTCCAACTAATACCTGTGGCTAGAGCATTAGCAGCCTGCATTTTCAAATTCAAAAGGTAACTAGGAGCCTGAAAGACCAAAATGGCCACAGTCAGGACTCTAGTATACCATTGTATTTTTTTGCGGCCGCTCTCGCCCTCGCGCTGCATCTTCTGGAAATAAGGTACAGCAACAGCAAGAAGCTGCATAACGATTGAAGCTGAGATATAAGGCATAATTCCGAGTGCAAAGATAGATGCATTGGAAAATGCACCACCAGAGAACATGTCCAATAGCGACATAAGACCGCCAGAGGTCTGCGACTGAAGTTTTTCCAACATGCCCGGATTGATACCTGGAAGTACCACAAACGAGCCAAAACGGTAAATAGCCGTAAACAGAAGAGTAATGAGGAGTCTCTGACGGAGATCCTCTATCTTCCAACAGTTCTTTAGTGTCTCAATAAACTTTTTCATTTACTTAGATTATAGTTGCGTTACCACCTACTGCCTTGATTGCTTCTTCGGCAGTCTTTGAGAAAGCATTAGCTTCAACTTCCAATTTTGCTTTAAGTTCACCGTTACCGAGAACCTTTACAAGCTCCTTGCCGTTTGTGAGGCCAGCAGCCTTAAGTTCCTCAATACCGATTTTAGTAAGGTTCTTTGCTTCAGCAAGAGCCTGAAGAGTTGAAAGGTTTACTGCGAAGTACTCCTTATGGTTGATATTCTTAAAACCAGCCTTTGGAACACGACGCTGCAATGGCATCTGACCACCTTCGAAACCAATCTTTCTCTTATAACCAGAACGAGCCTTGGCACCCTTATGACCACGTGTAGAAGTACCACCGAGACCAGAACCTGGACCACGACCAATACGACGACGTGAATGGGTAGAACCTGCAGCAGGTTTCAAATTATTTAATTTCATAATCGTTCCTAATTTAAAAAGATTAATTAATCAACTACACTTACGAGGTGATGAACCTTACGGATCATACCACGGTTGCTAGGAGTATCCTCTACCTCAACAACCTGAGAAATCTTGTGGAGACCAAGACAAGCGAGAGTACGCTTCTGATCTACTGGAGCACCGATTTTACTCTTAATCTGCTTGATTTTAATTGTTGCCATATTCGATTTTTCCTAATTAACCGTTAAATACTTTATCCATACTGATACCACGCTCACCTGCTACAGTATAAGCATCACGCATCTCTGCAAGAGCTGCGATAGTAGCCTTCACAAGGTTGTGGGCATTTGAAGAACCCTTAGACTTAGCGATGACATCCTTGATACCTACGCTCTCAAGTACAGCACGCATAGCACCACCGGCCTTCAAACCTGTACCGGCTGCAGCTGGCTTAATAAGAACCTTAGCACCACCAAATGAAGTTTCAACCTCATGAGGAACAGTACCCTTGAGTACAGGAACCTTTACCAAGTTCTTCTTAGCAGCTTCAGTACCCTTTGCGATAGCAGCAGTAACCTCACCTGCCTTACCAAGGCCGTAGCCGATTACGCCATTACCGTCACCTACAACGACGATAGCAGCGAATGTGAAAGTACGACCACCCTTTGTAACCTTAGTTACACGGTTGATAGCAACCAAGCGATCCTTAAGTACTTCTTCGTTATTTACTTTTACTTTATCCATTGCCATAATCGTTTAAAATTTAAGACCACCATTACGAGCACCTTCAGCCAACTGCTTTACACGACCATGGTAAAGGTAACCATTACGGTCGAAAACTACTGCCTCAACGCCAGCAGCCTTAGCCTTCTCAGCAATGAGCTCGCCAACCTTAGTTGCCTGCTCCTGCTTAGGCATCTTCTCCAAACCGAGTGAAGAAGCTGATGCAAGTGTAGTGCCTGTCAAATCGTTAATAACCTGAGCGTAAATCTGCTTGTTAGAGCGGAATACACTAAGACGTGGACGCTCAGCTGTACCGTTCACACTCTTACGAATGCGGAACTTTATCTTAATTCGTCTTTCTACTTTCTTTGTTGTCATAATCGTAAATAATTAAAATTACTTAGCTGAAGCACTCTTACCAGACTTTCTGCGAATAACTTCACCCTTAAAGAGAATACCCTTACCTTTATAAGGCTCAGGCTTGCGGAAAGAACGAATTTTTGCACAAACGAGTCCCAACAACTGCTTGTCGCAAGACTCCAATGTCAAGATTGGGTTCTGGTTTCTTTCAGACTTAGTCTCAACCTTAATCTCCTTAGGCAACTGGATGAAAATAGGGTGAGTGTAACCCAAAGCAAACTCAATGATATTACCCTGGTTAGAAACACGATAACCAACACCTACCAATTCCAAAACCTTTGTATAACCAGCGCTTACACCAACAACCATGTTGTTAACGAGAGAGCGATACAAACCGTGGAAAGCCTGCTTCTGCTTAATATTTACAGGACTATTTTCATCGATTTCAAAGCTAATATGACCATCTGCATTATTAAACTTGATAGATGGATCAATCCACTGAGAAAGTTCACCCTTAGGGCCCTTTACTGTACAAACATGAGAAGCCTCATCATAATTTACAGTAACACCTGCAGGGATACTAATTGGCAATTTTCCTATTCTAGACATATAAAAGCCTCCAATTAATAAATATAGCAAAGAACCTCGCCACCGATCTTAAGATCAGAAGCTTCTTTGTCTGTCATTACACCTTTGGATGTAGATAAGATTGCAATACCTAATCCGTTAATAACTCTTGGCATGTCCTTGTAACCGGTATACTTACGCAAACCTGGAGTTGACACGCGCTTCAAACACTTGATAGCGTTTTGCTTTGTAGTTGGGTTGTACTTCAAGGCAACCTTAATTGAGCCCTGAGGACCATCCTCTACAAACTTGTAATTGAGGATGTAACCTTTCTCGAAGAGAATCTTAGTGATCTCTTTCTTCAAGTTAGACGCAGGAACTTCTACAACACGGTGATGAGCCATGATTGCATTTCTGAGTCTTGTCAGATAATCTGCTATTGGATCTGTCATAAAATATAAATGTTTAATTAATCGGGACTACCCCGACAATATTAAATAAAAAAATATTCTTACCTTTGAAAGGATTACCAGCTAGCCTTCTTTACACCTGGAATCAAACCAGCAGAAGCCATCTCACGGAACTGGATACGAGAAATACCGAACTGACGGATATAACCCTTTGGACGACCAGTAATCTTGCAACGATTGTGAAGACGGATTGGGTTTGCATTCTTAGGGATAGCCTGAAGCTTACGAGCTGCCTCGTATGCTTCGGCTGGATCATTAGAAGTTGCAATAATCTTTTTCAGTGCTTCGCGCTTTTCAGCGTAACGAGCTACAAGCTTTGCACGCTTAACCTCGCGAGCTTTCATTGATTCTTTTGCCATATCTCTTAATCTTTATTTGCGTTCTTGAATGGAAGACCAAAGGCCTTCAAAAGAGCAAAACCTTCTTCATCAGTCTTAGCTGTTGTTACGAAGGTAATATTCATACCCTGAATACGATCAATCTCATCGATATTAATCTCAGGGAAGATAATCTGCTCTGTGATACCTAATGTATAGTTACCACGACCATCAAACTTGCTCTCAATACCCTTGAAGTCGCGAATACGAGGAAGAGAAACACGAACGAGCTTCTCCAAGAACTCGTACATACGCTCACGACGCAATGTTACCATAACACCGATAGGCATCTTCTTACGAAGCTTGAAGTTTGCAATATCCTTTTTAGAATATGTAGCAACAGCCTTCTGACCGGTGATAGCAGTAATCTCATTGATTGCTACATCAACAATTTTCTTGTCCTGAGTAGCATCACCAAGACCCTGATTGATGACAATCTTCTTCAATACTGGAATCTCCATAGCTGAAGAGTAGTTGAACTGCTTCTGAAGAGCAGGAGCGATTGTCTCCTTATATACTTTCTTTAACTGTGCTGTATCCATTACTTGATTTCCTCCCCTGACTTTTTAGCGATGCGAACAACGTTTTTACCCTCATGCTTGATAGCAACACGAGTAGCCTTGCCACTCTTAGGATCAATCAAACTCAAATTTGAGATATGAATAGGAGCCTCCTGCTTAACAATACCTCCCTGAGGATTCTTAGCAGATGGCTTAGTGCTCTTAGAAACCATGTGCACACCTTCTACGATAGCACGGTTCTCCTCAACGAGGACCTTAAGCACCTTACCAGTCTTGCCCTTATCTGCACCGGCAATAACGATAACGGTATCGTCTTTCTTAATATGTAACTTACTCATTACTTCTTACTTTTTAAATATTAAAGAACCTCAGGTGCCAAAGAAACGACTTTCATATTTACTGCACGAAGCTCACGAGCAACAGGACCGAAGATACGGCTACCACGAAGCTCACCTGCATTGTTAAGCAATACACAAGCGTTGTCATCGAAACGGATGTAAGAACCATCTGCACGACGAATTTCCTTCTTTGTGCGAACAATCAAAGCCTTTGATACTGCACCCTTCTTCAAATCACTTGATGGGATAACGTTCTTGACTGCAACAACAATAACGTCACCAACGCTAGCGTAACGACGGCCTGTACCACCGAGAACTCGAATGCAAAGAGCCTCACGAGCACCGCTGTTATCACATACTGTAAGTCTTGATTCAGTCTGTATCATAATTACTTAGCTTTTTCTACAATTTGTACTAATCTCCATCTCTTTGTCTTAGACAGAGGACGAGTCTCCATGATCATAACTGTATCACCTACGTTAGCCTCATTATTCTCGTCATGTGCATGGTACTTCTTTGTCTTCTGGACAAATTTACCATAAATAGGGTGCATCTCCTTGAACTTAGCTGCAATAACAATGGTTTTATCCATCTTGTTGCTAATAACAACACCCTGTCTTACTTTTCTTAAATTTCTTGTTTCCATCTGGACCATTATTATTTGTTAAGTTCTCTCTGACGAAGTTCAGTTTTCATACGTGCAATATCACGACGAGCAACCTTAATCTCTGATGGATTCTCAAGTGGAGTTACATTATGATTGATCTTCTTCTTGTTCAAAGCATCAACAGCTGCCTCCAACTTCTCAACCAATTCTTTGGTCTCGATATTTTTAATTTCTGCAATCTTCATAATTAAGCGTTTTTATCGTAATCACGTCTAACAATAAACTTAGTCTTAACAGGAAGTTTCTGAGCGCAAAGGCGAAGACCTTCTTTTGCAATATCGAAACTAACTCCTTCAACTTCGAAGAGAATTCTACCTGGTGTAACAGGTGCAACCCATCCTGCTGGATCACCCTTACCTTTACCCATACGGACATCAGCAGGCTTGCGAGTGATTGGCTTATCAGGGAAAATTCTAATCCAGACCTGACCTTGACGGTTCATATAGCGGTTCAATGCTACACGAGCTGCCTCAATCTGACGACTATCGATCCACTTTGATTCAAGAGTTTTGATACCAAAAGAACCGAAAGCCAATTGTGTACCTCTGTGAGCGTTGCCTTTGTTGCCACGACCATCTTGAGGTCTTCTATATTTAACTCTTTTTGGCTGTAACATGATAGCTTTCTAAAATTTAACGGTTATTGTTTCTTTTACGATTACCACCACGGTTGTTAGAGCGACCGTTACCACGGTTGTTGCTCTTATTGTCCTGTGAGAAGTTTGGAGTAAGATCAGCCTTACCATAAACCTCACCACGGCAAATCCAAACCTTAATACCAAGCAAACCTACCTTTGTAAGTGCCTCGCACTGGCAGTAGTCGATGTCTGCGCGGAATGTATGAAGAGGAGTACGACCCTCTTTGTACATTTCTTTACGTGCCATTTCAGCACCATTCAGACGACCTGTAATCTGTACCTTGATACCCTCAGCGCCAGCACGCATGGTGTTAGCAACTGCCATCTTGATAGCGCGACGATAAGCAATCATGTGCTCAATCTGAGTCGCAATATTCTTACCAACGATAGTAGCATCAAGCTCAGGCTTTTTAACCTCGAAGATGTTGATCTGAATATCTTTCTTATAAAGCTTCTTCAACTCTTCCTTCAACTTATCTACATCCTGACCACCTTTACCAATGACAATACCTGGACGGGCTGTACAAATAGTAATGGTAACAAGTTTCAATGTACGTTCGATAATAATACGAGAAATGCTTGCTTTAGCAAGACGCTCGTTAAGATACTTACGGATTTTCTGATCCTCAACGAGGTTATCACCGAAGTTCTTACCACCGAACCAATTTGAATCCCAACCACGGATAACACCAAGTCGGTTACTAATCGGATTAACTTTCTGTCCCATTCTACTTAATTATTTTTCGTCATTAGTTTTTGCATCAACAAAAAGAGTTACATGGTTAGAACGCTTACGAATTCTATAACCACGACCCTGTGGTGCAGGTCTCATACGTTTCATTGTAACGCCTTCGTCAACGAAGACCTTACTGATATAAAGCTCACCGTCTTCAGCCTTGCGATTATTCTTAGCTTCCCAGTTAGCGATAGCTGAACGAAGTAATTTCTCTACATCAGCTGATGCCTGCTTCTTAGAGAAGCGAAGTACTCCGAGTGCACGGTTAACCTCCATACCACGAATCATGTCTACTACATAGCGCATCTTACGTGGAGAAGAAGGAACGCCTACCAACTTTGCGAAGTACAAGTTTTTACGGGCTTCTTTCAATTTCTCAGCCGCAATATGTTTTCTTGCTCCCATTATTTACTTAAATTTTAAATGGTTTAACCCTTAGCTTACTTTCTGTTACCAGAGTGACCGCCAAAGCGACGTGTTGGAGCAAACTCTCCAAGCTTGTGGCCAACCATATTCTCTGTAACATAAACAGGGATAAATTTGTTACCGTTATGAACTGCAACAGTATGTCCTACGAAATCAGGAGATATCATTGAAGCTCTAGCCCATGTCTTAACAACATTCTTCTTGCCACTCTCGTTCATAGCGAGAATCTTCTTCTCGAGAGAAACGTTGATGTATGGACCTTTTTTAAGTGAACGACTCATAATTTACTCTTTATTTTTTGTTAGCTCTTTCGATAATATACTTGTTAGAAAGCTTCTTAGGTGCGCGAGTCTTAAGACCCTTAGCGTACAAGCCCTTACGTGAACGTGGGTGACCACCACTCTGGCGACCTTCACCACCACCCATTGGGTGATCAACAGGGTTCATAACAACACCACGGTTGTGTGGACGACGACCCAACCAGCGAGAACGTCCAGCCTTACCAGACTGTTCAAGAGCGTGATCAGAGTTACCAACACTACCAACTGTAGCTTTACAAGCACTCAAAATCTGGCGTGTTTCACCAGAAGGGAGCTTAATTACACAATAACTGCCCTCACGAGAAGTCAACTGAGCAAAATTACCAGCCGAACGAACCAACAAAGCACCCTGACCAGGACGCAACTCGATGTTGTGAATCACTGTACCTACAGGGATGTTTGCCAAAGGAAGACAGTTACCAATCTCAGGAGCAGCATCTGCACCTGACATCAAAGTAGCGCCTACCTGAAGTCCGTTAGGAGCAATAATGTAACGTTTTTCACCATCAGCATAGTAAAGCAATGCGATACGAGCCGAACGGTTTGGATCGTACTCGATTGTCTTAACAACTGCTGGAACACCATCTTTCTCACGTTTGAAGTCGATTAAACGATACTTCTGCTTGTGACCACCGCCAATGTAGCGAACGGTCATCTTACCGGTGTTGTTTCGACCGCCGGTAGAACGTTTACCGTAAACGAGAGACTTCTCTGGCACGGATGCAGTAATATCCTCGAACGTGCCAATAACCTTGTGTCTTTGACCCGGAGTAACCGGTTTTAATTTACGTACTGCCATTTTTTATTTTAAATATTGCTGTAAAAATCAATTGTATCGCCCTCCTTAAGAGTAACGATTGCCTTCTTGAACGCATTCTTCTGACCCTTAACAAGACCTGCCTTAGTGTAACGGGCAGAGCGCTTGCCAGCGTAACGAATAGTGTTCACGTCAACTACTGTAACATTATACAGACTCTCAACTTCCTTCTTAATCTCGAGCTTATTAGCCTCAGGACGAACAACGAAGCCATAGCGGTTAGGCTGCTTGTCTGTAATCTTGGTCATCTTCTCAGTAACCAATGGTTTGATAATAAATGCCATATTCTAATATCTCCTTTATTTTGTTAAGATCCTGTCGATAGTCTCCAGCGACTTTTCTGTAATCACTACTACATCAGCGTTCAAAACTTTGTACGAATTGACGTTAGATGCGAGGATAACCTCAGCGCGCTGTAAGTTACGTGCAGACAAATATACGTTTTTATTTGATTCTGGCAAAACGAAGAGCACTTTTTTGCCCTCAATTTTGAGATTCTTAATAATACTTAAGAATTCTTTAGTCTTTGGAGCCTCAAATGTAAAGTCTTCCAACATTACAATTGCGCTTTCCTGTGCCTTATAAGACAGAGCAGACTTACGAGCAAGAATCTTTACTTTTTTGTTGAGCTTGAAGCGGTAATCACGTGGTTTAGGACCAAAAACGCGAGCACCACCTACGAGTACAGGTGAGTTAATATCACCACGGCGAGCACCGCCGCCGCCCTTCTGACGACCAAGCTTACGAGTAGAACCGCTCATCTCGCTTCTCTCCTTAGACTTAGCTGTACCCTGACGCTGGTTAGCGAGATACTGCTTTACGTCAAGATAGAGAACGTGATCGTTAGGCTCAATGCCGAAGACTGCATCATTAAGAGCTACCTTGCGGCCGGTCTCCTGACCTTTGATATCTAATACGCTAACTTCCATTATTTCTCAATTAAAACAGTTGAACCTTTGCATCCAGCGAAAGAACCCTTAACAATAAGAAGATTCTGCTCTGGAATTACCTTTAACACCTGAAGGTTCTGAGTTGTAACTCTGTCACCTCCCATTTGGCCGCCCATGCGCATACCCTTGAATACCTTTGCAGGGTAAGAACAAGCACCAATAGATCCCGGCTTACGAGCGCGGTCATCCTGACCGTGAGTAGACTGACCTACACCACCGAATCCGTGACGCTTAACAACGCCCTGGAAGCCTTTACCCTTTGATGTACCAATTACATCAACGAACTTACAATCGTTGAAGATTTCAACTGTAATTGTGTCACCGAGGTTGTACTCCTCATCAAACTTGAACTCGGCCAAGTGCTTCTTAGGTGTTGTGCCTGCCTTCTTGAAGATTCCCATCATAGGCTGAGAAGTACGCTTCTCCTTTGCCTCTTCGAAACCTAACTGATAAGCCTTGTAACCATCCTTTTCTACAGTTTTCACCTGGGTTACAACACAAGGACCTACTTCGATAACAGTGCACGGAATATTCTTACCGTCGGCACTGAAAACGGATGTCATTCCGATTTTCTTTCCAATTAATCCTGGCATTTCAATTTAATTTAAATAATTAGACTTTGATTTCTACTTCTACACCACTTGGCAATTCAAGCTTCATCAAGGCATCAACTGTCTTAGCTGTTGAGCTATAGATGTCAATGAGACGCTTGAAATCTGAGAGCTGGAACTGCTCGCGAGACTTCTTGTTAACGAAAGTACTGCGGTTTACAGTAAAAATACGCTTGTGTGTTGGCAATGGAATAGGACCACTAACGATAGCGCCTGTTGCCTTTACAGCCTTCACAATCTTCTCAGCTGACTTGTCAACCAACTGGTGGTCGTAAGACTTCAGCTTAATTCTGATTTTCTGACTCATTTTTAAAATTAAGTTATTATTATATGAATTATTTAGTCTAATGGAAGAAGAGGTACGCTGCTTAAGAGTCATTCGCTAAGCAGCGCCTCATCTTACCGTTATTTCTTTGTTATTAAAGAAGATCTGCGTGACCCTTAACCTCCTCCAACACAGCCTTAGCAATTGTTGAAGAAAGAGGTGCATGATGATCGTACTCCATAGAACTTGTTGCACGACCAGAAGTGATAGTACGCAAAGCTGTTACATAACCGAACATCTCAGCCAATGGAACCATTGCCTTTACGATGCGAGCACCGCTACGACCTTCTTCCATACCCTGAACGAGACCACGGCGCTTGTTCAAGTCACCGATTACATCACCCATGTTCTCTTCTGGAGTAACAACCTCTACCTTCATGATAGGCTCCATCAAAACTGGACCAGCCTTAGGGCAAAGTACCTTGAATGCCTGATGTGCTACCAACTCGAATGACAACTGGTCAGAGTCAACTGGGTGGAAGCTACCATCGGTCAAAGTCACCTTCAAACCTGTCATTGGGAAGCCACCGAGTACACCATTTGACAAGCAATCAGCGAAGCCCTTCTGTACAGATGGGATGAATTCCTTAGGAACGTTACCACCCTTAACCTCGTTGATGAACTGCAAGTCGCCTTCCTTGTAATCCTCGTCCTTAGGACCGATGGTTACATCGATACAAGCGAACTTACCACGACCACCAGACTGCTTCTTATAAGTTTCACGGCTCTGAGCTGTCTTAGTGATAGCCTCCTTGTAGTTAACCTGAGGCTTACCCTGATTACACTCAACCTTGAACTCACGCTTCAAACGGTCGATGATGATATCCAAGTGGAGCTCACCCATACCAGAGATAATTGTCTGACCGCTCTGCTCGTCTGTACGAACTGTGAAGGTTGGATCCTCCTCAGCCAACTTAGCGAGACCATTATCCATCTTAGCGATGTCTGCCTGGCTCTTTGGCTCTACTGCGATAGAAATCACAGTATCAGGGAATGTCATAGACTCCAATACGATTGGGTGTTCCTCGTCACAGAGAGTATCACCTGTACGGATATCCTTGAAACCTACACCTGCACCGATATCACCAGCATCGATAGACTCCATTGGGATTTCCTGCTTAGAGTTCATCTGGAACAGACGGCTGATACGCTCGCGCTTGCCAGAACGTGGGTTGTAAACATAAGAACCAGCAACAACCTTACCTGAGTAAACACGGAAGAATACCAAGCGGCCCATGAATGGGTCAGTAGCAATCTTAAATGCGAGAGCAGATGTTGGTTCATCCTCAGATGGTTTACGATCCTCTTCCTCCTCTGTATCAGGGTTAGTACCGATGATATTTGGAGTATCCATTGGTGAAGGCAAGAATGCACATACATAGTCGAGCAATGGCTGAACGCCCTTGTTCTTGTATGAAGAACCGAGCAACATTGGGCAGCACTCCATAGCACAGCAACCCTTACGGATAGCAGCAAGAAGCTTTTCTTCTGGAATATCCTTACCATCGAGATAAAGTTCCATAACCTCATCATCGAAGTTTGCAGCACCCTCAAGGAGCTTATCACGCCACTCAGCAGCCTCGTCAGCCAAGTCTGCAGGAATATCCTCTACATCATACTCAGCACCCATAGTCTCATCGTGCCAAAGGATAGCCTTCATCTTAATGAGGTCAACTACACCCTTGAAGTTCTCCTCTGCACCAATAGGAATCTGAATAGCAATTGGATTAGCGCCCAAGATATCCTTCATCTGCTGAACTGTCTCGAAGAAGTTAGCACCAGAACGGTCCATCTTGTTTACATAACCGATACGAGGTACATTATACTTATCAGCCTGACGCCATACAGTCTCAGACTGTGGCTGAACACCATCAGCTGCAGAATATGTAGCAACAGCACCATCAAGTACACGGAGAGAACGCTCAACCTCAGCAGTGAAGTCAACGTGTCCCGGAGTATCGATCAAGTTGATCTTATAAGACTTACCGAGATAGTTCCAATTACAAGTAGTAGCCGCAGAAGTGATAGTAATACCACGCTCCTGCTCCTGGGCCATCCAGTCCATTGTAGCAGCGCCATCGTGTACCTCACCAATCTTATGAGTCTTACCTGTATAGAACAAAATACGCTCAGAAGTTGTTGTCTTACCAGCATCGATATGCGCCATGATACCGATGTTACGAGTCAAATGTAAATCGCGATTTGCCATTTTCTTTTAACTATATTATATATTAAATTAGAATCTAAAGTGAGCGAACGCACGGTTAGCCTCAGCCATACGATGCATATCCTCCTTACGCTTAAATGCACCACCCTGATTATTAAAAGCATCCATGATCTCTGCAGCAAGCTTATCAGCCATAGTCTTACCACCGCGCTTACGTGCAAAAAGAATAAGATTCTTCATAGAAATACTCTCCTTACGATCAGGACGAATCTCTGTAGGAACCTGGAAGGTTGCACCACCGATACGACGGCTCTTAACCTCTACCTGAGGAGTAATATTATCAAGTGCCTGCTTCCAGATTTCAAGAGCAGACTTTTCCTCGCTAGACATCTTAGCCTTTACAATGTCAAGTGCATTGTAGAAAATCTCATAAGATGTATTCTTCTTTCCATCATACATCAAATGATTTACGAACTTTGAGACCTTCTGGTCATTGAAGACAGGATCTGGAAGGATCACTCTCTTCTTTGGTTTTGCTTTTCTCATTTTTAAATAAAACTTTTTTAATTCTGCATGGGGCTGTATAATGTTCTTCAACGCTCGCACCCGAGCATTTACTCAACCTGATTACTTCTCCAGCAAAACTTTTATTAAATATTTTAACCCCAACTCCCGACCTTCTCCGATCGTGAGTCTGCGGTTTTGTCTAAAATTTAAGAAGCTATATTACTTCTTTGCCTTAGGACGCTTAGCTCCGTACTTAGAACGACGCTGCGTACGATTCGCAACACCTGCAGTATCAAGTGTACCACGGACAATGTGATAACGTACACCAGGAAGGTCCTTTACACGACCACCGCGAACCAAAACAATTGAGTGCTCCTGCAAGTTGTGACCCTCTCCTGGAATATAAGAGTTTACTTCCTTTGAGTTTGTCAAACGTACACGTGCAACTTTACGCATTGCTGAATTAGGCTTCTTAGGAGTTGTTGTATAAACACGAACACAAACACCACGACGCTGAGGACAAGAATCCAAAGCTGGTGACTTGCTCTTGTCTACAAGAACTCGTCTGCCTTTTCTTACTAACTGTGAAATAGTAGGCATAATTTTACTTTTTAATTTATATATTTATTTTTATTTATTGTCTTATTTCGATGTAAGCCACTACTTTATAGAGCCTTTTCGGGGTGCAAAGGTACGATTTTTTCGGCAAACTACCTAAATATTAAGGAGACTTTTAAAAAACGAAGGCTAGTTTTAACTTTATATAACTATTAAAAACGAATATTATAAAGAAAAAGCGGAATTTAGCAGAGAATTTAGTCTTAGTATGTATGCTGTAGTACATTATGCCTCACCCTTTGGTGTGCCAAATGGAGCGATTGTACGTTCTTGCTCATCAGACAACTTAATTTTACCGAAGGACTGCTCATAGTTATAAATATTGCTCTGCAATGCCTGGAGCAATCGCTTAGCATGCTCAGGTGCCATGATAACACGACTCTTGATCTGAGGTGCAGGCATGCCAGGAAGTGCACATGCAAAATCCAAGATGAAGTCTGAACTAGAATGAGTAATCAGTGCCAAGTTAGAGTATGTACCCTCTGCAACTTCAGGGCTGATGCCCATCTGGAACTGATTCTGCTGCTGTTGATTATTCTTATTTTCTTCCATAATTTTACTAAGTTAATAGGATTAAACTTTAAATGATAGTGCAAATTTACACATAATATCTGAAAAAAACGAATAATCTGCCACTTATTTTTAAAAAAACATCATAAGACAACAGAAGATGGAATCTTGATTCTTTGCTTTTTTTCATCTGTTACAGATAATAAAAGGGTGCGCCATAGACTTATGACGCACCCTCATTATACCTATTTATATATAGTACTCTATTCTACGATTATTCTCCTATTGGAGAATCAGCATAGTCGAGCACATTTTTCTTATTAGCCTGCATACGCTCATATTCTTCTTTAGAGCCTACGATGAGCTTATCCCACTGACGAAGACCAGTACCTGCAGGAATCAAGTGACCACAGATAACATTCTCCTTCATACCCTCAAGGTAATCAACCTTACCACGGATAGCAGCCTCATTCAAAACCTTAGTAGTTTCCTGGAATGATGCAGCACTCATAAAGCTCTTAGTACCAAGAGCAGCACGAGTAATACCCTGAAGGATCTGTGTAGAAGTTGCAGATACGGCATCACGAACCTGTACAAGTTTCAAGTCGCGACGCTTCAATGCAGAATTCTCATCACGCAATCTACGAGCCGTTATGATCTGACCTGGTTTGAGACTTTCACTATCACCACCGTCAGTAACAACCTTCTTACCCCAGATACGATCATTCTCTTCTGCAAAGTCAAGTTTATCAACCAACTCTTGCTCCAAGAAGGTAGTATCACCTGGATCGTCAATACGAACCTTACGCATCATCTGACGTACCACAACCTCAAAATGCTTATCATTAATAGCCACACCCTGAAGACGGTAAACGTCCTGGATCTGATTAACAATATACTCCTGAACAGCGGTAGGACCCATGATGGCGAGAATATCGCCAGGAGTTACACTACCATCAGAAAGAGGAGTACCAGCACGTACAGCATCATGTTCCTGTACCAAGATCTGCTTAGAAAGAGATACAAGATACTTCTTCTGATCGCCTGTCTTAGATGTTACGATGATCTCACGGTTACCACGCTTTACCTTACCCATAGTTACCTCACCATCGATTTCAGATACAACAGCAGGGTTAGAAGGGTTACGAGCCTCAAGAAGCTCAGTTACACGAGGGAGACCACCAGTGATATCACCTGCACCACCTACAGCACGAGGAATCTTAACCAAAACCTCACCGGTATTAATTGTCTGTCCATCCTCAACTGCCAAGTGACCACCTACAGGGAAGTTGTATGTACCAAGGATTTCACCATTAGCATCGATAACATCACAAGATGGAACCATTGCCTTATTCTTGGAATCGGTGATAATCTTCTCCTCCAAACCTGTAGTCTCATCGACCTCAGCACGATAAGTCTGATCCTTCTGAACGTCATTGAACTTCAATGTACCCGCATACTGGCTGACGATAACGGCGTTGAATGGATCCCAACGGGCGATAACGGTATCCTTCTCTACGATTTCACCCTCCTTGTGATACAATGAAGAACCGTAAGGAACATTCAAAGTTGCAAGAACGATGTTTGTATTAGGATCCACGAAACGGATTTCAGCCAAGTGGCTTACTACCTTTTCGCACTTGATATCGTTACCTTCCTCGTCTTCCTCTACGAATGGTACTGTGCTCAACTCGTCAAACTCGATACGAGACTTATTCTTCGCAGCAATCTTAGCATTGGCAGCAGCGTTAGATGCAATACCACCGGCGTGGAATGTACGGAGAGTCAACTGAGTACCTGGCTCACCAATAGCTTGAGCAGCGATGACACCAACGGCTTCACCCAGCTGTACCATACGGGCTGTTGCCAAGTTACGGCCATAGCACTTCATGCAGACACCCTTTTTGCTCTCACAGGTGAGAACAGAACGAATTTCAACACTCTCGATAGGAGATTCATCTATAGCCTTTGCCTTAGCCTCGGTGATTTCTTCACCAGATTTGACAATCAGTTCACCAGTTGTTGGATGAATAACATCATGTACAGATACACGACCCAGAATACGCTCATAAAGAGATGAAATAATCTCATCACCATTCTTTAAAGCTGTACAAACCAAGCCACGCAATGTACCACAATCCTCTTCGGTGATGATAACATCGTGAGAAACGTCTACAAGACGACGAGTCAAATAACCGGCATCGGCAGTCTTCATAGCGGTATCAGCAAGACCCTTACGGGCACCGTGAGAAGCGATAAAGTACTCCAATACAGACATACCCTCCTTAAAGTTAGAAAGGATAGGGTTCTCGATGATCTGCGCGCCCTCTGCACCAGCCTTCTGAGGTTTAGCCATCAAACCACGCATACCAGACAACTGCTTAATCTGATCCTTAGAACCACGGGCTCCGGAATCAAGCATCATGTATACGGCGTTGAATCCCTGGTCAGCTTCGGTCATCTCCTTCATCAAGATATTACCCAAATCTGTATTTACGTGAGTCCACGCATCAATAACCTGGTTGTATCGTTCCTTGTTGGTGATGAAACCCATATTATAGTTATTGGTAATTTCCTCAACCTCCTTGCGACCGCGCTCAACAATAGCTTCCTTCTCTGGTGGAATAATAATATCACCAAGGTTGAATGACAATCCTGCGACATAAGCCATACGATAACCTAAGTTCTTGATTCCATCGAGGAATTCACAAGCCTTAGCCATACCAACAGCCTTGATAACATTAGAAATCAAACCACGGAGGGTTTTCTTGGAAATCACATCATTGAAGAAGCCAACTTCATCAGGAATGATACCATTAACGATGACACGTCCAACAGAAGTTTCTACCATTCGTTTCTGGATTGTACCATCAACCAAGTCGTCAACTACAACCTTAATCAAAGCATGAAGATCACATCGGCCCTCGTTACGAGCAATCAATGCCTCTTCAGGACCATAGAATGTCAAGCCCTCACCCTTTGCACCTGGACGAATCTTAGTAATATAGTAAAGACCAAGCACCATATCCTGAGAAGGAACGGTGATAGGCGCACCATTAGCTGGGTTGAGAATGTTATGACTCTGAAGCATCAGGATTTGAGCCTCCAAAACAGCCTCATTGCTCAATGGAAGGTGAACAGCCATCTGGTCACCATCGAAGTCGGCGTTGAACGCTGTACATGCCAATGGATGCAACTGAATAGCCTTACCCTCAATCATCTTAGGCTGGAATGCCTGGATACCGAGTCGGTGAAGCGTAGGGGCACGGTTCAACATAACCGGATGACCCTTCATTACATTCTCAAGAATATCCCAGATAACTGGCTCGCGACGATCAACAATCTTCTTGGCACTTTTTACAGTCTTTACGATACCACGCTCTATCAACTTACGGATGATAAATGGTTTGTAAAGCTCTGCAGCCATCAGTTTTGGAAGACCACACTCACCCATCTTCAACTCTGGACCTACAACGATTACAGAACGGGCAGAATAGTCTACACGCTTACCCAACAAGTTCTGACGGAAACGACCCTGCTTACCCTTTAAAGAGTCAGAGAGTGACTTCAAAGGACGATTGCTCTCACTCTTTACAGCAGAACTCTTGCGTGAGTTGTCAAACAAGCTGTCAACAGCCTCCTGCAACATACGCTTCTCGTTACGGAGAATAACCTCAGGAGCCTTGATTTCAACCAATCTCTTCAAACGGTTGTTACGGATAATCACACGACGATAGAGGTCATTCAAGTCTGATGTTGCAAAACGACCACCATCCAATGGTACCAACGGACGAAGCTCAGGTGGAGTAACAGGAATAATCTTCATGATCATCCATTCTGGCTTGTTAATACCTTTACTAGCACGGAAACCTTCTACAACTTGCAGACGCTTCAGAGCCTCAGTTTTACGCTGCTGACTTGAATCGTTATTTGCGCGATCGCGGAGTTCGTATGACAAAGAGTCAAGGTCTACATTCTGGAGCAACTGATAAATTGCTTCAGCACCCATTTTTGCTATAAACTTATTAGGGTCCGTATCGTCCAAAAGTTCATTGTCACCATTAGGATCATACTGGTCAAGAAGAGCCATATATTCATCTTCTGACAACAGATCAAGCTTGTGAGAACCATTCAATTCAAGACCGTCAGCATCAGTCTTTCCCTCAAGAATACCTGGCTGGATAACTACATACTTCTCGTAGTAAATGACAGCATCAAGTTTCTTGGTCGGCATACCCAATAGGTAACCAATCTTATTTGGAAGAGAACGGAAATACCAAATATGAGCAACAGGTACGACAAGCTCAATGTGACCAGAGCGTTCACGACGAACTTTCTTCTCTGTAACCTCTACACCGCATCGGTCGCAGACGATTCCCTTATAACGGATACGCTTGTACTTGCCGCAGGCGCATTCATAGTCCTTAGTAGGACCAAAAATACGCTCACAGAACAAGCCATCACGCTCCGGCTTATATGTACGATAATTAATGGTTTCCGGTTTAGTAACCTCACCATACGAATTTTCCAAGATCTCCTCTGGCGAAGCGAGACCGATGGTAATCTTCGTAAAATTATTCTTTACCTTTGTATCTTTTTTGAAAGCCATGTTTCTATATATAAATTAGGGGTTCTCAAAATTAATCAAGTTTGATGCTCAAACCAAGGCCACGAAGTTCATGGAGCAATACGTTAAGTGACTCAGGAATACCAGGAGTTGGCATTGGATCGCCCTTTACGATTGCTTCGTATGCCTTGCTACGTCCTACAACATCATCTGACTTAACAGTCAGGATCTCCTGCAAAACGTGGCTTGCACCGAATGCCTCGATAGCCCAGACCTCCATCTCTCCGAATCGCTGACCACCAAACTGTGCTTTACCACCAAGTGGCTGTTGTGTAATCAAAGAGTATGGACCGATAGAACGAGCGTGCATCTTATCCTCAACCATATGACCTAACTTCAAGAAGTAAGTCATACCAACAGTAGCTGGCTGGTCAAACTGCTCTCCAGTCTCACCATCATAAAGGTAAGTTGAGCAGAAACGTGGCAAGCCTGCCTTATCTGTCCATTCAGAGAGATCATCCAATTTAGCACCATCAAAGATAGGAGTAGCAAACTTTACACCCAACTTTTTACCTGCAGCACCCAAGATACACTCGAAGATCTGACCAAGGTTCATACGTGAAGGCACACCCAATGGATTCAATACCATATCAACAGGACGACCGTCAGCCATAAATGGCATATCCTCCAAACGAACTACCTTAGACACAATACCCTTATTACCATGACGACCGGCAAGTTTATCACCAACCTGGATCTTACGCTTCTTAGCAATATATACCTTAGCCATCTGAAGAATACCTGATGGAAGTTCATCACCAATAGTGATAGCAAACTTACGACGCTTTAATTCAGCATCAAGTTGCTTATACTTGCGGATATAGTTCATAATAAGTCTCTGAATCAAGCCATTGGTATGCTCATCCTTAGTCCACTTATTAGACTGAACACCATCATACTCCAAATTCTTCAAGGCTGTAGCAGTAAAGGTACTGCCCTTGGTGATAATCTCAGCACCTGTATAATCCTTAACACCCTCAGAAGTCATACCTTCTGTAAGTGTAAGCAACTTGTCTACGAGGATATCCTTCAAGTCATCACCCTTTGCCTCATACTCCTCATCAATCTTAGCAAGAATAATCTTATCCTGCTTCTTTGACTCACGGGTCTTGATAGCACGAGAGAACAACTTCTTGTCAATAACTACACCGCTCAATGATGGATTTGCCTTCAATGAAGAATCCTTCACATCACCAGCCTTATCACCAAAGATAGCGCGAAGCAACTTCTCTTCTGGTGAAGGATCACTTTCACCCTTAGGCGAAATCTTACCTATCATGATATCACCTGGTTCAATTCTTGCACCAACACGTACGATACCATTATCATCAAGATCCTTAGTAGCTTCCTCGCTGACATTAGGAATATCAGATGTGAACTCCTCTACGCCACGCTTCGTTTCACGGACATCAAGAGAATATTCGTCAACATGTACAGATGTCAATACGTCTTCACGAACCATACGTTCAGAGATAACGACAGCATCCTCGTAGTTATAACCCTTCCAAGGAATATAAGCAACAAGCAAGTTACGGCCCAAAGCCAACTCACCATTTTCTGTTGCATAACCTTCTGTCAGGATATCACCCTTCTTTACACGCTGTCCCTTATTACAGATAGGACGCAAGTCGATGGTCATATTCTGGTTGGTACGACGGAACTTAGGAATACGATACTCTTTCAAAGCAGGTTCGAAACTTACAAACTCATCGTCTTCTGTGCGATCGTAAAGGATGCGGATAGTTGTAGCATCAACATATTCGATAACGCCCTCACCTTCTGCAGTAACCATAGTACGTGAATCCTCACAAACTTGCTTCTCAAGACCAGTACCAACTATTGGTGCATCATTATGAAGCAATGGTACAGCCTGACGCATCATGTTACATCCCATCAACGCACGGTGACCATCATCATGCTCCAAGAATGGAATCAAACCTGCGGATACAGAAGCAATCTGCTGTGGAGAGACGTCAACATAATCAACTTGATCCGGACCTACAACAGGATAATCAGCATCCTGACGACACTTTACTACATCACGAATGAAAGAACCATCAACAGTCAAAGGCGCATTACCCTGACCGATAATCTTAGACTCTTCATCTTCAGCAGTCAAATATACAACATCCTCATTAGCCATATCGACCTTGCTATCATTCACCTTACGGTAAGGAGTAACAATAAAACCAAGATCATTAATCTTTGCATACATACAGAGAGAAGAAATCAAACCGATGTTTGGACCTTCAGGACTCTCAATAGGGCAAAGACGACCATAGTGTGTATAATGTACGTCACGAACCTCGAAACCTGCACGCTCACGAGACAAACCGCCAGGACCTAAGGCAGAAAGACGACGCTTATGAGTTACCTCAGCCAGAGGGTTAGTCTGGTCCATGAACTGTGACAATGGATTAGTTCCAAAGAAAGAATTGATAACACTAGAGATTGTCTTAGCATTAATCAAATCTGTTGGAGTAAACACCTCATTGTCGCGAACATTCATACGTTCACGGATAGTACGGGTCATACGTGCCAAACCAATAGAGAACTGGTTAGCCAACTGCTCACCTACAGTACGAACACGACGATTAGACAAGTGGTCGATATCGTCAACTGTTGCACTAGAGTTGATCAGCTGAATAAGATATTTAATGATCTCAATAATATCTTCCTTAGTCAAGACACGAACATCAATATCAGTATCAAGATTCAATTTCTTATTGATACGATAACGACCTACCTCACCCAGATCATAACGCTTATCCGAGAAGAACAGGTTTTGGAAAACCTCACGTGCACTTGCGTCATCTGCAGGATCAGCATTACGCAACTGACGATAGATATAGTTAACAGCTTCCTTCTCAGAGTTACTTGGATCCTTTGCCAAAGTATTGAAGATAATAGTAAACTTGTTGGCAGCTTCCTCATCCTTATGAAGCAGAACAGTCTGCGCACCACTCTCAACAATCTCCTCAATATTATCAGCAGTAAGTTCAGTCTCACGCTCCATGATTACTTCATTACGCTCGATAGATACTACTTCACCAGTATCCTCATCAACGAAGTCCTCATTCCAACTCTTCAAAACACGAGCTGCAAGCTTACGACCAATAGCAGCCTTCATATTCTTCTTGTTAACCTTCACCTCCTCAGCGAGATCAAAAATCTGAAGAATATCCTTATCCTGTTCGTAACCAATAGCACGCAACAATGTGGTTACAGGCAACTTCTTCTTACGATCGATATATGCATACATTACATTGTTAATGTCAGTTGCAAATTCAATCCAGCTTCCCTTGAAAGGAATGATACGAGCAGAATAAAGCATGGTACCATTTGCATGAACACCCTGGCTAAAGAACACACCAGGAGAGCGATGAAGCTGAGAAACAACAACACGCTCAGCACCATTAATCACGAAAGTACCATTATCGGTCATATATGGGATAGTACCAAGGAACACATCCTGAATAAATGTACCGAAATCCTCATGATCAGGATCAGTACAATACAGTTTCATCTTAGCCTTCAAAGGTACACTATATGTAAGACCACGCTCCAAACACTCATCAATAGAATAGCGAGGAGGGTCGATATAGTAATCCAAGAACTCAAGAACGAAATTGTTACGTGTATCGGTAATAGGGAAGTTCTCAGAGAACACCTTATACAAACCGTCATTCTTGCGTTCCTCAGGCGGAGTATCCAACTGTAAGAAGTCCTTGAAAGACTTTAACTGCACATCGAGGAAATCCGGATATGGATACGGATTATGCACGCTGGCAAAATTTACTCTGTTATCAACAATTTTTGTAGCCATTAGAAGTTATTAAATGGGTTTTATTAATAATATAATAAAAGACACAAAAAGGTTAGGACTCACCTACTTGGAGAATCCTAACCATTTATATAAAAAATGTATTACTCTAATTACTTGAGCTCTACCTTAGCACCGGCCTCTTCGATAGCCTTCTTAAGGTTCTCAGCCTCGTCCTTAGCTACACCTTCCTTGATTGTAGAAGGAGCACCGTCTACGAGATCCTTAGCCTCTTTCAAACCGAGACCACAAGCCTCCTTAACAGCCTTTACAACCTGGAGCTTAGCGCCACCAACCTCAGCGAGGACTACGTCGAATGTAGACTTCTCCTCAGCTGCAGCTGCACCACCAGCAGCAGGACCAGCAGCTACAGCTACAGCTGCAGCAGCAGGCTCAATACCATACTCGTCCTTGAGGACTGTTGCCAACTCATTAACTTCCTTAACAGTAAGATTTACTAACTCTTCTGCAATAGCTTTGATATCTGCCATTTTATTCTAAATTTTATTTTTGTTTATACTATAATTAATGATAACATTGTGATTGATTACTCAGGACGCTCGCCCAATGTCTTAAGCACACCATGAATAGTGTTGCTTCCTGATTGAAGAGCTGAAACAACGTTCTTTGCAGGTGACTGGAGCAAAGCAACAATCTCTGCGATAACTTCGTTCTTGCTCTTGAGAGCTGAAAGCTCTGCAAGTTTGTCTGCGCCAACGTAGAAGCTTTCCTCTGCATAAGCAGCCTTCAATGTTGGAACATCTTCCTTGTCATATTCCTTCAACAACTTAGCTGGTACATTAGCTGTATTAGCAAACAACACAGCAGTAGTACCCTTCAAGTAGCCATAGAGCTCAGAGAAATCGATATCTGAAGCCTCGAACGCCTTGTGAAGCAAGGAATTCTTAACAACAACCATCTTAATCTCGCTCTGGAAGCACTTGCGACGGAGTGCGCTTGTCTTCTCTGCATTCAATCCTGTAACATCTACAAGATAGAAATGAGGAAACTCCTGCAACTTCTGTCCAAGTTCAGCGATAATAGTATCTTTAACTTCTTTCTTCATTTTACAAAACTTTTAGAGTTATTCAACTGATTTAGGATCAATCTTGATACCCTTACTCATAGTGCTAGAAATAAAGATACTCTTGATATATGTACCTTTAGCAGCAGCAGGCTTCAGCTTGATAACTGTGTTGATGAACTCCTTAGCATTTCCATAGATCTGCTCAGAAGTCATGCCAACCTTACCGATTGAAGTATGGATAATACCAGCCTTATCAACCTTAAAGTCGATCTTACCTTGCTTAACTTCCTTTACTGCCTTAGCAACATCCATAGTTACAGTGCCACTCTTAGGGTTAGGCATCAAACCACGAGGACCGAGTACACGACCCAAAGGACCAATCTTACCCATACAAGAAGGCATTGTGATGATGACATCAATATCTGTCCAACCACCCTTAATCTTCTCAACGTATTCGTCAAGACCTACATAATCAGCGCCTGCTTCCTTAGCAGCAGCTTCCTGATCAGGAGTACAGAGTGCGAGCACGCGAGTAACCTTACCTGTTCCGTTTGGCAATGAAACAACGCCACGAACCATCTGGTTAGCCTTACGTGGATCAACACCTAAGCGTACATCAATATCAAGAGATGCATCAAACTTGGTAGTGGTAATTTCCTTTACCAACTCTGAAGCCTCCTTCAATGTGTATGCCTTCCCTGCTTCAACCTTATCAGCTACTGATTTTTGATTTTTTGTCAGTTTACTCATTTTTCTAATTGAAGTTTTAAATTATTTACCAGGGAAGTCCCCTTTTACAGTAATACCCATACTTCTTGCAGTACCAGCGATGAGCTTCATAGCTGATTCTACAGTAAAGCAGTTCAAGTCCTTCATCTTATCCTCAGCGATTACCTTTACCTGATCCCAAGTAAGAGAAGCAACCTTCTGACGATTAGGCTGAGCAGAACCTGACTTGATTTTGGCAGCCTCTTTCAATTGAACTGCAGCAGGTGGAGTCTTGATAATAAAATCAAAAGACTTGTCAGTATAATAAGTAATAACTACTGGCAACACTTTACCTGCTTTGTCCTGGGTACGGGCGTTGAATTCCTTGCAGAATCCCATAATATTAATACCCTTAGAACCCAATGCAGGTCCTACTGGAGGTGAAGGATTCGCAGCGCCACCTTTAATCTGTAATTTGATTAATCCAGCAACTTCTTTAGCCATTTCTTTGTTAATATTTAAAATTGAAACTTATAAGGAATAACAATCTCGTAACAGAATCCTATTCCTTTTCTACTTGCATAAAACCTAATTCCAACGGAGTTTTACGTCCGAAGATCTTAACCGTAACTTTCAGCTTATGCTTTTCAGCATTAACCTCTTCAACGATTCCGCTGAAACCACTGAATGGACCTTCCATAACCTTAACGGTATCATTAACCAAGTAAGGACAATCAAGATTCTCCTCAAACTCAGTCTCCTCAGCAGAACCCAGCATACGATTGATATCGCGCTGTGGTACTGGTGTTGGTTCATCCAAACCTCCAAGGAAACCCAAAACATTAGGGAGGAAACGCAACGTATGCGCTACATCACCCTTCAGTTTGGCCTCCACAAAAACATAACCTGGAAGAGAAACCTTTTCTTTAACGACTCTCTTTCCATTACGCACAGTTGCATGCTTCTCAACTGGAATCAACACCTGAGAAACATTTGCTGCTAGTAAGTCATTGTGCTTCATTTCAGCTTCGATGTATTCTTTCACCTTAGCTTCCTTACCACTAACGGCTTTAAGCACATACCATTTATTTCCTGCGTCTGCCATTTCCTTAAAAAATTAACCTGGATAAACTACACCCATAAAGGCTTTGAAAATAGAATCCATCGCGAACACAACAAGTGCAATGACTAGGGAAGCAGATAATACAACCATTGCACTATGAGTAAGTTCGGCACGTGATGGCCAAGTAGTCTTATGCGCAAGTTCATCGTAACATGCCTTGCAATAATTTACTATTTTATTCATATTATCTTCTATTTAGCACGGGTTGAAGGGCTCGAACCCTCGACACCTGGTTTTGGAGACCAGTGCTCTACCAACTGAGCTAAACCCGTAGAAAGACTCCCGCTCCCTTAGGAGGGGAGTCTGATATATATAGCAAATTAGATAAATCTAAATTACTTGATATCGTCGAGAATTGTTGTAATCTGACCAGAACCTACTGTACGACCACCCTCACGGATAGCGAAACGAAGACCCTCGTTCAAAGCAACCTTGTAGATCAACTCTACCTCAATCTCTACGTTATCACCAGGCATTACCATCTCAACTCCCTCTGGAAGCTTGATTTCACCTGTACAGTCCATAGTACGGAGATAGAACTGAGGACGATACTTGTTACCGAATGGAGTGTGACGGCCACCCTCTTCCTTCTTCAATACATAGATAGAAGCCTTGAAGTGATCGTGAGGAGTAATAGCACCTGGGTGTACAACTACCATACCACGCTTAACCTCAGCCTTATCGATACCACGGAGAAGCAAACCTACGTTATCACCAGCTTCACCCTCTGCAAGGATCTTACGGAACATCTCAACACCAGTAATAACTGACTTCTTGTCCTCACCAAGACCGAGCAACTGAACTTCGTCACCTACCTTGCAACGACCTGTCTCAATACGACCTGTAGCAACAGTACCACGACCTGTAATTGAGAATACATCCTCGATAGGCATCAAGAATGGCTTATCAATCTCGCGCTCTGGCTCCTGAATCCACTCATCAACTGTATCCATCAAAGTCTCAACAGACTTAACCCACTTCTCAACACCGTTCAAAGCACCGAGAGCAGAACCACGTACAATTGGAGTATCCTCCTCGTAACCATACTGCTCGAGGATCTCACGAAGCTCCATCTCAACGAGCTCAAGCATCTCCTCATCATCAACCATATCGCACTTGTTCAAGAAAACAACCAAACGAGGTACGTTTACCTGACGTGCAAGAAGTACGTGCTCACGTGTCTGTGGCATAGGACCATCAGTAGCAGCACAAACCAAGATTGCACCATCCATCTGAGCAGCACCAGTAACCATGTTCTTTACATAGTCAGCGTGTCCAGGACAGTCAACGTGTGCATAGTGACGCTTTGCTGTCTCATACTCGATGTGAGCAGAGTTGATAGTGATACCACGCTCTTTCTCCTCAGGAGCATTATCAATCTGATCGAATGACTTAACTGCCTCAGATGTACCGAGCTTCTCGTTCAATACCTTAGAGATAGCAGCGGTCAGAGTAGTCTTACCATGGTCAACATGACCAATTGTACCAATGTTAACATGCGGTTTGGTACGCACGAATTCTTCTTTAGCCATAGCTTTTCTTTTTATTTATATAAATGAATAATCTGTTCCTCTACCATCCTAAGCATCTAGAACGATAGAGCTGTAACTGAGAGTTGAACTCAGGACCTCTTCCTTACCAAGGAAGTGCTCTACCACTGAGCTATTACAGCAAGTTAATAAATTGAGCGGAAAACGGGGCTCAAACCCGCGACCCCCAGCTTGGAAGGCTAGTGCTCTATCAACTGAGCTATTTCCGCTTATCAAAGAAAGTGGGTAGTGATGGATTCGAACCACCGAAGGCATAGCCAGCAGATTTACAGTCTGCCCCATTTGGCCACTCTGGTAACTACCCAAACTTTTCTTTTTCTGAGCCTCTTGTCGGATTCGAACCAACGACCCCGAGATTACAAATCACGTGCTCT